>JAAYUT010000079.1 GCA_012517485.1 Candidatus Atribacter fermentans | reverse complement strand
TAGGCTCCGGCTCGAGCTAATAGTGGATTTGCTCCAATAGCATCGGCTGCAGCTTCAGCAAGGTTGGCCATCATCAAGCTATGACTATAGGTACCAGGGGCTTCCATCATCAAACGTTTAAGTAACGGATGAGTAGGATTAACCAACTCCAAAAGACGAAAATCTGTGGCGACATGAAAGGTGGTCTCAAACAAGGATATTCCACCCAAGGCTGCAATCGAAGAGATGATCGCTCCCCCAAAACCATAAACAGAATTTATCAGAAATTCTAAATGAGTATTTCCCTCTTGTAATCCAAAAATTATGACCATCATTATGTTTACTAAGGCTATCCAGAAACCGGTTTTTACCAGATCGCGTCGTTTAATCGTTTTGTCCAATAAAAACAGCGGGAGAAAGAGATTCATAAAAATATATAAGCTTCGCATGAAATCAGCCCGTTCACCCCACATCAAAAGAGGAAACAGAATCAGCGACTCACATAAAGCCAGATTCCTTCCCATCAAGGTGTAAAGGATAAATGGAACTGCCGCTAATAATATTAAATACCAAGAAAAACGGAGCGATAATGCATTCAGAGCAATAACTCCAGTTATAGTAAGGATTCGAATTAAAAGAAAGGAATTCTTCTGGATGATTTCTGAAGCGAATTTCTTGATAAAAGAATATTCAAACACCACAGTAAAAACAATCAGAATCCCCAAAGCAAATAATAAATACGATTCATATTGTTCACTAACTAAACCTAAGGCACGAAGACTTTCTAAGTCAGTATGAGTAACAACAGTTCCCTTTTTAACCAAAATTTGGCCTTTTTGGATATACCGTTTAACTGGTTCAACATTTTTTATAACTTGTTCTCGTAGTTTTTCGTTTTCAACCAAATCTACTCTGGCATTTGGTTTCAAAAAACGGGAAGTCAATAAATTTAAGACACGTATTTCATCAACCTCTAAATTCATTCTTTCATAAGCTGAATAACTCTCTAATATTTTTTGTTCGATTTCCCCTTCGCGGATGGGTTGACTAAGATTTTTTTCCATGTTTGAGAAAAAAACCTCTTTTATTCTTTCAAACTTTTCTGGAGGAGCTTCCATAAACCAATCAAAAACCCCCGAAGTAATTTTCCACTTTCGAAAAAATTCCTCTTTCTTTTCAAAAGAAATTCCTTGTTGAGGAATAGTACTTCGAATGGTTTCTAATTCTTGAAAAAAAGAAATGTATTCCTTCTTCCGTTCTTGAGTGAGGTTTTCATCAATTCGATAAACTGGAACTAACTCGGCAAGTAAGGTATTTTTTCTTTCCTCAGTAGCTTTAACATCAATTATTTCAATGGTTTTTCTGGCATAGATATCTCTTGGTGAAATTTGGCCTTCACCAAGCACTACACCTCCCATTGAATAAGAAACCCAAAGGATAAAGAACAAGCTCACTCCATATAAGGGATAATTCCAAAATTGAAAGGAAAGAATTGATTTGAGGTGGGTAAGAATAAGAGAAAAAAAATCAAATCCCTTTTTCTTGAGCTGGAAAGTTCTTTTCGAATTTTTCATAGGCTTGGATGATTTTCTGGACGAGTTGATGCCGAACCACATCCTTCTCGGTTAAATAAATAAACTCGACTCCAGAAACATCAGCGAGGATCTTCTGGATAACCATAAGACCCGAATTTTTCCCAGATGGGAGGTCAACTTGGGTTATATCCCCAGTAACAACTACTTTTGAACCAAAACCCATACGCGTCAAAAACATTTTCATTTGCTCTGGTGTAGTATTTTGAGCTTCATCAAGCACAATAAAAGAATCATTCAAAGTTCTTCCCCTCATATAAGCCAATGGAGCTACTTCAATAATGTCCTTTTCAATATATTTTTGAAAACGCTCAGGAGAAAGCATTTCATACAAAGCATCATAAAGTGGGCGAAGATATGGTTCTATTTTTTCTCGGAGATCCCCAGGAAGATAACCAAGACTTTCACCAGCTTCAACAGCTGGTCGAACTAAAACAATTCGGCTAACTTCTTTTTTTTGAAGGGCTGCACAGGCCATAGCCATAGCCAAATAGGTTTTACCTGTTCCTGCCGGTCCAATGCAAAAAATGAGTTCATTTTCTCTCACCGCTCGGACATAATTTACCTGCCCAGCGGTACGGGGATGAATGATTTTATGATATGCTGTGGTAATAATTCCTTGGCTATAATTTTTTTTCCACCAGATTTCTCTCCCTTCTTTAATAGTAGTTGCCATTTTCTGAATATCATCATTTGACAATTCGTGTCCTTCTTTTATAAAACTAAATATCTCATCAAAAAACGTTTTCACCTGAGTTAAATTGGAGTCATCATTTTTTTCACCGACTAATAAAGACTCTGGTGTTAGATCAATATGAACCTGAAATATCTCTTCTATGAAACGAAGATTTTTATCGAGATACCCAAACAGTTTTTTAATATCAGAGATATCAAAACAATCAAAACGATATTCAATTTGTTTGTGTTTGGCATTTATAGACAAATGAGCTTATCATCCCTCACTCAACTTTTTTTTAACAATAGCCGATACTTGAGAACCATCTGCTCGATTAGCCACCTTCGCCATAACCTCTTTCATAACAATACCAAATGTTTTCTGTTGCGGTAAGTTCGATAAAACTTCATCAACCAATGCTTCAATCTCATTCGTGGTCAATTGAGCTGGTATAAATTCTTTAAGAATAGACATTTCTAATTTTGCTTTTTGAATGAGTTCTGGTCGATTCCCTTTTTCAAAATACCCCAAAGACTCTTCTAATTTTTTTACATTTCTTTTCAATACCCGAACCAATTCATCCTCGTTTAATGAATCACGTTTTTCGATTTCTTCATTTTTTATTTCAGCTAAAACCAGGCGAATCGTATTAAGCCGGGTGAAGTTTTTTTCCTTCAGTGCTTTTTTCATTTCTTCAACCAGCTTTTCTTTTATCATTTTCTTTTTTTCCTCCGAGCCGCAGCTTGGGCCTTTTTTCTTTTCTTTTCACTTGGTTTTTCATAATGTTCCCGTTTTTTTATTTCTGAAATTATCCCATTTCTCTGACATTTTCTTTTAAAACGTCTTAATGCTTCATCAATACTTTCATTCTGACTTACTTTTATTTCTGTCACCAAAATTCCTCCCTTAAAATCAAAAGTAAAAAAATTATAGGATATTCAATTTGGGGTGTCAATGAAACCTAAGAAAAGAAGGCTTCAAAGCACTTTAAGTAGGAATGATTACTTATAAATTATTTCATATTTATGAATGTTATTTCTAATAAAACTCGTAATGTACCATTTTCATGAAAAACACTAGACCAAACTCGCCTGATTTTTGAATTTTTAAAAAATGGTGAACTTTTTCCCTTTCTTAAAATAGGAAGGTAATGATATGATAATAATAAATTATATCAAATTGGGGGGTTTCATCATGAACGAAGAAAAAAATCCACTCATGGATAATTCTCCACAACAACCGGCTCCTACCGAATCGGAAGTCATTGGTGAAATCAATATAGCACCAGATATAATTGCTACCCTTGCCGGTATAACCACTATGAAAATTGCCGGTATAACCGGTATGGCTGGTATTCCTTCAGCTTCTTTAAGCACTATAATAGGAAAACGAGAAATTAACAAAGGGGTTAAGGTAGACATTAAAGATAAAACGGTTAGCTTAGAAATATCGGTCGTCATCGATATCGATACCGTTCTCATTGATGTCGCAAGAAATGTCCAACACGAAGTGAAAAAAGTTATAGAAAATAAAACCGGTATGACCGTTAATAAAGTTGATGTTAATATCCGAGAGGTATCTTACAAAGAAAAAGACGAAACTCCAGCTTAAAAAGCGTCCATTAATAGCTTCGTATCAGAATCCTGGCTCATAATGCTTAAAATGTGATCGAATCTTTCATGTCTTGTAGTTTTTTTGCCCCAATCCCTTTTATATTCAAAAGTTCTTCTGCTGATCGAAAGGGACCATGGGTTTGGCGGTACTCAATTATTCTTTGGGCAATGACATCACCGATTCCAGGAAGCTTTTTGAGTTCTTCAAGGGATGCTGTGTTGATTTGAACAACGAGGTGAGATGATCCATGGCTTTCTGTCTCCTTAGATCCCGATAATGGTACTGGCTTATAAAAAGACAATTGGGGGTTTTCAAGGGGGTTTTCATGAGCATTCCGACCTGGAATATTGATACGGAGTCCATCATGAACTGGTGCTGCCAGATTTAAATTTGAAAGGTCAGCCTGAGGGGTTGCCCCACCTGAAAGTTCAATGAGTTGATAAAGCCGGGTCCCTTCTTTCACGTGGTATACTCCTGGTCTAAATACTTCACCCGAGATTTGAACAATATAATTTTCTGGTTGAGTTTCTCCCGAAATTGTATCCGGTTCCGAAACCACCCGGGTTTTATAAAACATGAAACCAATACAAAACACCAATATTGACGCTAAAATAATAAAAACGATTTTTTCTTGACGCGAGAATATCATCGTTCTTACTTTGAAAACAGGAAAATTTGAGATTTTGGGTTTTGATAGTTCAAGTTTTAAGATTTGAAAAATTTATTGAACATTCACTCTATAATTCGTTTTTTTATTCGATATTTTATATTATAAATAAAAAATGATAAAATGGAAATAAAATTTTTTGAAACATAGTCAGGATTATCGGACAACGAGATTCAATAGTTTATCCGGCACAAAGATATGTTTAACCAAAGTTTTCTGATCTATCCAAGTTTGAACTTTTTCATCCATCAGAGCTAATTGTAAAACTTCTTTTTCATCAGCATTAGCAGACACTGTAACTTTGCTTCTTACTTTGCCATTGATTTGAATAACAACTTCAACCGATTTTTCAGCCAACTTTTCTTCATCATGGGTTAACCACTTCGATGTTGATAAAAAAGATGTTTCTCCCAAAGCTCTCCAGAGTTCTTCAGTCAAATGAGGAACAAAGGGATTAAGCAGTGATATTAAAGCCTTAGCTGCTTCGGTTAATATTTCCTTTTCCCGAGGATGAATGCCTTTTTCAGAAAAAAATCGGTAAGCATCGAAAATTTCATTTAATAATTCCATCAATGAACTGATGGCCGTGTTGAAGTGGAAACGTTCACGAATATCGGTATCTACTTTTAAAATCGTTCTGTGGATTACTCGCTCTAAAGCAACGATTTTCTCATAATCAGGTTTGGCTTGTTCATTTTCCTGACACCGGATAATTTCGGTTACTGCTCTCCACACCCGGTTGAGAAACCGATGAGCTCCTTCGACACCTCGATCTGACCATTCCATATCCAATTCTGGAGGACCAGCAAAAAGAATAAAAATTCGAACAGTATCAGCTCCATATTTTTGGATAATATCTCGAGGGCTCACCACATTTCCCTTCGATTTTGACATTTTGACTCCGCCCTTCGTTACCATTCCTTGGGCAAACAAATTTATAAATGGTTCGGAAAAATTGATCATTCCCAGATCTTTTAATACTTTTATAAAAAAGCGTGAATACAGAAGATGGAGAATAGCGTGTTCTACTCCACCAATATATTGATTGACTGGCATCCAATAATCAACATCCGATCTTTTAAATGGGATTTGGTCAGACCAGGGTGAACAATAACGAAGAAAATACCAGGAAGAGCACATAAAGGTATCCATGGTATCCGTTTCTCGTTTAGCCGGACCACCACAAATTGGACAAATGGAGTTAACAAATTCGTCACATCGAGCTAAAGGTGAAGGACCACCGGGTTGGAAATCAACATTATAAGGGAGCAATACCGGAAGGTCTTTTTCTGGAACTGGTACTTCACCACATTGATCACAGTACAAAATAGGAATAGGAGCTCCCCAATATCTTTGACGAGAAATCAACCAATCCCTTAAACGATATGAGACCGCTCCCTTACCAATTCCTTTTTCTTCCAAATAGGAAATTATTTTCCTTTTCCCATCTTCAGAAAATAAACCATTAAACTTCCCTGAATGAACCATCAATCCTGAACCAGTATAACATTTTTGATTGTTATCAGGCTGAGGTGGTTGGATCACTTGGCGAATTGGTAAATCATACTTTACTGCAAATTGGTAATCACGTTCATCATGAGCAGGCACAGCCATAACCGCGCCAGTACCGTACTCGAGGAGGACGTAGTCGGCAATCCAGATTGGAATTTTCTCTCCGTTAATTGGGTTTACGATTTCCTTCCCGATATACATTCCTTCTTTGTCTAAGGTTTCAGATAAACGGTCGATATCGCTTTTTCGAGAAATTTTTTCTCGAAATTCGACGACTTTGTCCTGGTAAGGGGTTCCCTCAACCAACTCATCAACCAATGGATGTTCTGGAGCTAAGACAAAAAAAGTCGCTCCAAAAACTGTATCGGGTCGGGTAGTAAACACTCTGATAGTTTTATTTAAATCAGGCAAGGGAAAATCAATATAAGCGCCCTCACTCCGGCCGATCCAGTTCCTCTGCATGGTAAGAACTCGTTCTGGCCATTCTCCAAGTGTATTGATATCATTGAGCAAAGACTCAGCATATTGGGTAATTTTTAAATACCATTGAC
>JAAYUT010000078.1 GCA_012517485.1 Candidatus Atribacter fermentans | reverse complement strand
ATTCGGATTTCGAATTGATTATTCGTAATTAACCTGCGGTTATGATATAATTTCGGACATTCGGGCGGATAGCTCAGTTGGTTAGAGCACATCCCTTACAAGGATGGGGTCGCAGGTTCGAGTCCTGTTCCGCCCACTCAAAAAATCCCTGATTATTATAAAAAAAAAATTACGATTTATCAAATTTTGATTTCATATGTGTGTTTATGTAGCCGTCTGGCCGTTTGGATCAGATTATTTCATTGTATAAGGTTAGATAAATATTGAAGCGCTTGACAACAATGTAAGGTTGGTATACATTAATGTATACTATGCTAACACAAGATCAAACTCAAAAATTCGCATTAGAGCAACAAACCACTGTTGATAATATTCTCAAGGAACATTATCAAATGTTTTTGCTGGATATTTTGTTTAATTCCTCTTTTGAAAATAATCTGGTTTTTAAAGGTGGAACTGCTTTGAGATTAGCTTATGGTTCGGTCAGATTCTCCGAAGATTTGGATTTTTCTTTGTTGGATGAGGTGGCTTTTACTGATTTCAGCCGGGTACTCAAAAAGATTGAAAAAATCATTCCGGAAGCAGCGATCAAAGACATTTATGATAAACGATATACACTATTTGCTAAAGTACTCATCCATGTGGACTACCGACCTGTTCCTATTGGTATAAAAGTTGAGGTTAACAAGAATCCCCGGGATTTTATACAGACGATCGCATTAATCAAAAGTCCTTTTAATAATCTTGAAGTGATCGGTCGGGTTTGCACACTGGAGTCAATTCTTAAAGATAAAATCCGCATTATTGAGGATCGCGAACGGCGAGAACCCAGGGATTTATTCGATGCCTGGTATATCAGCCAAAAATTGGGCCAAAATTTTATTATCAGAGATGATTATAAATATGATCAAAAAGAACTAATGGATAGTCTATACCATTATCTGCCTAAAAACCAACGGAAAGTAATCGAGTTATTCAAAAAATGAAACGCCAACAGTTAATCCAAAAACTGGAAATATTAGGAAAAGATGTCTTTAGCATTAAAGACTTGAAAAAATTGTTCCCGGAAGAAACACATCTCAAAATTCCGGTTAAAAGAATGCTAGACGCAGGTGTTTTAATTCAGATTACGCGTGGTATCTATACTCTGAAACGAGAAAAATTGGATATCGAAAAAGTGGCTACACAGCTTTATTATCCCAGTTATATCAGTTTTGAAAGCGCATTATCAAAATACGGAATTATCAATCAGGGATTATATGGATTGACGTTGGCTACAACCCGTCATACTAAGAAAATGACCTTCGCTGATGTGGAATGTGAATATTCCAAATTACAGGAAGCATTATTTTTTGGTTTTGATTTGATCAATGGAACCTACCTGGCACAGCCGGAGAAGGCTTTTTTGGATCAGATTTATTTAATGACTTTGGGTAAGAGAATCGGAAACACTTCAGAATGGTACCTGAGTGACCTGGATAAGGAAAAGTTAGCGGAATATTTGCCATTTTACAATGCCAGCGTCCGGAAAAAGGTTTCAGAGTTGGGGTTTTAAAAACAGGACGATCTATGTAATACCAACCTAGATTCGATGCTCATGTTGATTATTTTCTTTACAGAATTTTGTCGATGTAATAACATAAGCTATCCCAATTCTTTTACTTCAGGAAGAGAATTATGGCATGGATTAAACAAACGAGTCGCCCTTCTTGTTTAAATTAATCTGGTGCAGATGAAACACCAAAGCATAGAATATTGAGACTATATAGACAGTTGTACTACCATATATAGGTATGTAGTAGGCAATTAGTTACTATATATATGGTATAGACATAATTAAGCACTGCTCAGCATCTCTTACAAGGATGGGGTCGCAGGTTCGAGTCCTGTTACGCCCACTCAAAAAATCTCATATTAATATTGAAAAAATGACGAATTATCAAATCTTGATTTCATATGTGTGTTTATGCAGCCATCAGGTTGTTCGGACTGGGCTGTTTCATTGGATGTCTTTTCCCTGATGAGAGAAAAATATATGTAAAAATATGCAATTGAATCGTATCAATCTGCGGCATGGGGATGCTTTTCTGTATTTCGAGTTGTTGTCTTTTTACTCTCAATGTCTATAAAGTAATTTT
>JAAYUT010000077.1 GCA_012517485.1 Candidatus Atribacter fermentans | reverse complement strand
TATATGGTTTTTTACAAAACTGACTTAATAACACCCCCATCAAAATAATAAGATGAACCAATACAATAAGAAGCAAGAGGTGAACAAATAAATACAATGAACTTTGCCAACTCTTCAGGAGTAGCAAATCTGGAAATAGGTGCTAAATCCTTCGCAACTCGATCAAGATATTCATCAGGGGTGATTCCTAAATCTTTACTTAAAATAGTAGCAGTCTTCCTCCAGTCTGGAGTAATAATAAGCCCTGGACAAATTGCATTAACATGGATGTTATCATGAACTAACTCATTAGCCAGACATTTTGTGAACATCACTAAGGCTGCTTTGGTCGTATTATAAATTGGCTCATAATCTAAGGGTTGTTTAGCACAAACTGATGCAATATTAACTATAGCTCCCCCTCCACGTTTTTTCATAAAGGGTACTAACAAACGAGAAGTACGTATTGCTGCCATAACATGTAAATCCCAATAGGAATACCATTTTTCATCAGGAGCAGTCATTATTTTTTCCGCGCTGCCAGTCCCAGCATTGTTTACTAAAATATCGACGCCGCCAAAATATCTCTCAATTTCGGTAACAAATTTTTGAATATCTTCCAGCTTGGATACATCAGCTTTTACTCCCAAAACCTTAACCCCAAATTCATTTCGAATTTCATGAGCTACTTCTTGAAGTCGCTCATCATTACGAGCGCAAATCGCTAAATGTGTCCCTTCTCTGGCCAACTCTTTTGCAATTGCTAAACCAATTCCAACACTTCCTCCGGTAATACAAGCAATTTTGTTTTTAAGTTTCATATCCATATTCTTCTCTCCTTTTTTATTTCGAATGATTTAATTGCAGAAATTCTCCTTTTTTATGATTTTAATTGATAATATATTTATTTATCTCTATCCAATAAACCCTCGGGCTTGATAAATTTAGCTCCACCCAAAGATATCAAAATGCCGTTATCCTGAGCGGTGCTGTCCCGCGTGAGGTTCTCATCTGACACCGAAGGTGTCATCCTGAGGCTTCATATTCAGAAGCCGTGAGGATCTCATTTTTTCAATTCTTATTTTATAAAAACTTCAAAAGGATGAGATTCTCACGTCGCCCAGTAAAAGTCACCAGACTCCTCAGAATGACGGGATGGGTGGATGAGATTCTCACGTCCTCCGGCAGAAGATACCGGACTCCGCAAAATGACAAATTAGGTAGCAGAGATTGCCACGTTGCACAGGACGCTCCTCGTAATGACGGAGCTGGAAAAAATTCAAATCCCCCTCACCCCCTTTACTAAAGGGGAAACGATCCCTGGGTAAGAATTTTCATCCTCATCTGATGCCACCTTGAGGCATGGCTATCTTTTCTCAATTTTAACACTTGATATGGCAATACTTCTGACAAGCTTCAATATAAGCCAAAATATTTTGTACGGGAATTTCTTGACCTAAAGTATTAGAGGGCGCAACAATTAAGGATGGAATAAACCGTGCCAAATCCATACGAGATTTTACTTCATTATGAATATCTTCTGTAGTTCCAAAAGGAAGAGTATTCTGAACACTTATTGTACCCCAAAAGCTAATACGATCTCCATATTGTCGGATAATTCGCTCTGAATCCTGACATTCAGGTTGAATGGGATGAAGCACATCAAATCCAACCTGAATCAGATCTGGAATAATTTGTTCAATATTTCCGCAGGAATGAAGGAAAAAGAATCGATCAGGATAATCCGAGCGCAAACCCGCAATAATTCTTTCCCATTCTGGCTTAAGAAACTTTCGCCACAAAGATGGATTTATCTGAAGACAACTCTGCATCCCATAATCATCATAAAAACAAAGAATTTCAACCCCAGCTTCAGCATGAGCGCGGGCAAATTTATAGGTAAAATCAGCAACCTTTCGCAAAAGCGTTTGAGCAAAATCCGGTCGTGTCAATAAATCTATCATAAAAATCTCCATACCCCGTAGCCAATGAGACCATTCATAAATGCTCCCACAATAAGCTGATGAAATATACCCCTTCGATTTAATCTCATGGGCTCTACTTTGAACAATAGGAAAACTATCCTGATCTATACCCGGTATCGGATATTCTTCGATTGATTTTAAATCATTTTTATTGGCTAATGGGTGAACCATTTGTTCTGAACCGGGGTTTTCCGGCCACTCGATTAAACCAACCCCCCATGGGGTCAACGATGATCCTTGAGGAAGTGAGGGTTCAAAATAATCTTCTTTAATTCCATTTGGGAGCATTTTTAAACCAAAATTTGAAGATGAAGTATGGAATTGTGGTTCTTTCTCATCAGAATGAGCTACTCTAACTTCTAATTGGTAGAAGTCGTTGACATTAGTTATCTTGGTATAATCAGTAAATTTTTTATAGGAACCAGGAGTAAAAGCCGAACTGGCTCCGAAATGGAAGCTCCAGGGAATACGATCCAAATCCCCTTGACGCTTTAAAATTTTGATAATCCGTTCTCTTGGACTTAATTCCATTGTTTTCCCCTTTCTGAAAATCTATTCACTTTTTAAATAATTCATATTGTATTTGGTTTTGAGGAAAATTCTTACAGGCAGACTAAATAATAATAAAATTTAAAAGCCAATCTACTTTTCTTTGAAGAGCAAGGAAGCATTTTGAAGAACCTATGAATTTAATCTGACAATAAAAGCATTTATTATACTTATGTAACTTACCCAAATTAAATACGGAATAATAAGATATCCAGCTATTCTATCTATTATAAAAAAT
>JAAYUT010000521.1 GCA_012517485.1 Candidatus Atribacter fermentans | reverse complement strand
TGAAAGATATTGAGGAAAAACTAAAAAAATCACAAAATCGGCTATATAGTGGAGATGTCCAGTCGGGAAAGGAACTCAGCCAATGGAAGTTGACAATGGAGAGTTTCGAAAAAACCAAATCAAACCTTGAAGATGACGTTTTAAATCAAATCGATAAAGTTGAAAGCATGTGTATAAAAGAAAAGGAAAAGGAAAATCAGATCTCCATCCAGCAGTTTGAAAAAGAGATTGAAAGTTTAAAGAATGATATTGATAAAATAAAATCCGATCTTGCTCATAATTTACAGCTGAGAACAGAGGCTACTCAGAATATCCCTGCAGAAATCCTTTCTCTTTATGAGGAATTACGTAAAAAATTTCCTGATCCAGTTGTGGAAATGGACGGTGACAATTGTAGAGGTTGTCATTTAGGGCTTCCCTCCTCAATAGTAAAAAGAGTTCGTAAAAAAGAAGAAATTATTCAGTGCCCAAATTGTCATCGCTTGATTTTTTTTAAGTAATTTTAAAATCGATTTCCCTTGCCACTAAGCCCCATAAAGAACTACTTTATCTTTATTGATCTTTCATTTCTTCTTTGATATCGTTTTGATTTTCAAGAGAAACCCCCTAACAATTGGTATTATCAGATGAGGATGAAAATACTTACCCAGGTAGCGTTTCCCCCTTTAGCAAAGGGGGTTAGGGGGATTTGATTTTTAACTGCTCCGTCATTGCGAGGAGCGTCCTACGCGACGTGGCAATCTCATCCATTTAAAATTATTTGAAGCATAAAAAAACTGAAAAAGATGAGATCCTCACGGCTTCAAAAAGCGAAGCCTCAGGATGACGTCTGCGGCGTCAGATGAGATCCTCACGGCTTCAAAAAGCGAAGCCTCAGGATGACGTCTGCGGCGTCAGATGAGATCCTCACGCAGAAAAGCACCGCTCAGGATGATGTATCGTTATAGTTCCTTCTCCCTTGATGAGAGAAGGTGAAGATGAGGGTGAGAACCCAGAATGAGATTCTAGTTTGCTCCTCTCAATGAGTTATCATGAAAATAAGTCCGGTATTTTCTGGATAGTGTATAATAATACAGGGAAGGTCAGGCAACCGCAGGTAAAAAACCTGAGGAAAGTCCGAACTCCACAGAGCAAGGTACTGGATAACGTCCAGCGGGGGCAACCCCGGGAAAGTGCCACAGAAAAGCAAACCACCTTGGTTTTAACCAAGGTAAGGGCGAAAAGGTGAGGTAAGAGCTCACCGGTCATCAGGCGACTGGTGTACCTGGAAAACCCTACCTGGAGCAAGGCCAAATAGGAAGGGATGAGGTTGCTCGCTGACCTTCGGGTTGGCCGCTTGAGGAACCGGGCAACCGGTTCCCTAGATAGATGGTTGCCGTTCTCTTTTGAGAATACAAAATTCGGCTTATCGATCTTCCCAAAAAAAGAGGGATTAAGTTATCAGATGGATAATTTAATCCCTCTTTTTTTTTAAAACTTCCAGCAAATTATCGTCTCCGCAATATCGAGTGCATAGCAATTGAAACGATGACAATTAAGCCATATATCAGCTGGGTCCAGAATCCAGTCATACCAATAGCTATGATTCCCGCTTCTAAGCACCCTAAAATAATTGCGCCAATAAAGGTACCAAAAACGGTCCCCACCCCTCCTTCAACTGGCGTCCCACCTAAATAGACAGCAGCTATTGTTTTTAACAGGTATCCCTGACCAAGAGTCGGCCAGTAATAGGTCACTTCTAAACTCGCCAGAATTCCGGCAAAAGCGGAAAATAGACCCATTTGGGTAAAAACCATCATTTTTACTCGATCAACGTTAATTCCCATAACTCGAGCGCTTTCGGGGTTGTCGCCAATGAAATAGATATGTGCTCCAAAACGATGGCGATTTAAAAACAACCAGATAACGAAAGCAAAGATGACTGTCCAAATCATCTGGGCAGGGACTTTTCCACCAAGCCGCCCAACTAACATACTATAAATGATATTCGTTTTTGCGGGAACGAGAGTTTTCCCTAATCCACCACTTACAACCGCAGTGGCTCCTGCCCAAAAAAACTGGGTTCCAATGGTTGTAATCATTGAAGGAAGTTTTAATTTAACGACTAACAATCCATTCATCAACCCAGCTCCGAGACCAAAAATTAAAGAAATAAATATCGCAATTCCAACGCTTCCTGTCCGATGAAATATCACAGTAAATGCCCAACCAGCAAAACCCATAATCGACGGAAAGGAAAGATCCATTTCTCCAGAAATGACCACTAAGGTTAAAGACAATGCCATAATAGCGAAGAAAGGAATAGTGGACATAAAAGAATAATAAATATTATAAGATAAAAAAGTTTGAGGGCTCCCAATAGTAAAAAGGATAAAAATCCCAAATAAAACTGCAATGACACTAATTTGGGATTTGTTTTCTCTAAGGAATACCG
>JAAYUT010000076.1 GCA_012517485.1 Candidatus Atribacter fermentans | reverse complement strand
CTTGAGAGAGGGATATCTCCGAGATTTAGTGCATCAAATTCAATTATTCAGAAAAGAAGCCGGATTTGAAGTGGAAGATCGTATTCGAATTGGAGTCAATAATGGGACGAATCAACTAGCCAGAATTCTCATTCAAGAAAACGAGCAATATATTCAAGATGAAACCCTTGCTTACGAAATTTTATATGATAATTTGCGATCAAATGGCTTTACTCGCGAATTTTCATTTGGAGAGTATTCATTTAATCTGACTTTGCAGAGGTGAAAAAATGTGGGATGAGAAATTATTTTCCTCTTTGGTGAAATCAATTTTTAGTTTCTTTTTGTTATGCATCTTACTAATAACGATTTCTCCAGATTGTTTAGCATCCACATTTCACACGGTACAAGCCGGCGATTGCTTATGGAGTATATCAAGGCATTATCAAGTTCCTTTAGAAGACCTGTTGGAAATGAATGCATTAAATAAAGATTCAGTATTAAAAATAGGGCAAAAAATTATTATCAAGAAAAGTCAAGAAGAAAGCAGAAGCGAAACCATTATTTATCAGGTATGCGCTGGAGATAACGTTTGGTCTATTTCGAAGAAGTTCGGTGTCCCTCAAGAAAAAATCCTCAAAGATAATAATCTTACTGAATCCTCAATATTACGGATTGGTCAGAAAATTAAAATTAATGGAGCCCAAAATCAGCAAGCAGTAGTACCAGCTGCCAAGGGTCAACCGACGACAACGACTATGCAATCTTATGTCATTAAACAAGGCGATTCTTTATGGACTATCTCCAGGGTTTTTGGGGTCAGTATTAGAACGATTATGGAGGCAAATAATCTTTCAGAGGATTCAGTTTTGCAAATTGGAATGAGCCTAAAAATTCCAACTCAACAGTCTGAATCACCTCAAGTTTTGGTAGCCCAAAATGGGCAGAAAAACCAAGCTGCCGAAAAAGAGGGTTTTTATTATACCATCACTTCTGGTGATACTTTATGGAATATTTCACGGAAATATGGAGTCAGTGTTAGCACGTTAATGAAAGTTAATAATTTGAAAAGTGCTGACCGCTTACAAATCAATCAAAAAATTTGGGTCTCATCGAGTGAAAAAAGACCTTCTCCGGGAGATTCATCGAATCAATACCAGACTTACGAGGTACAGGCCGGCGATAGTCTATGGTCAATAGCGCGACGCTATCGAGTATCTTTGGACTTATTAATGAATGTGAATGGGCTTAATCAGCAAAGCCGGTTGAGAATCGGCCAGCAAATCCGGATTCCTGCTTATGTTGCTGATGGTTACGGTGAATCGCAAAAAGGATTTATTTGGCCAGTTATGGGACGGGTGAGTTCCCCCTTCGGGATGAGGGGTGGACGAATGCATAAAGGCATTGATATCTGTGCTCCAGCTGGAACCATCATTCGAGCTGCTCAAAGTGGAGTAGTTACTTTTTCCGGTGCAAGCGGTAACTATGGGAGGATGGTCATCATTACTCATGCCGATGGACATCAGACCGTATATGCTCATAACAGTGTAAACTTGGTAACCAGAGGCCAGAGAGTTAATCAAGGTGATCCGATAGCACGGGTGGGTTCAACCGGCAATGCAACCGGTTATCATTGTCATTTTGAAATACGTCAAAATGGAACTCCAATTAATCCGATGACTCGGCTTGGAAAATGATCGATGAGTCGAGACGACGCTCTGGCGCTTCTAAAAAAATATTTAAAAAACCAAAATTTACTAAAACATTGCTTAGCCTGCGAAGCAATTATGAAAGATTTGGCACCTCGCTTTAACCAAAGTCCCGAGGAATGGGCTTTGGTTGGCTTATTGCACGACATTGATTATGAAATGACAAAGAATTCTCCCGAAACCCATGGTATAGAAGGTGCACGAATATTAAGCGAAGCCGGTTACCCGGATAATGTTGTCGCTGCGTTACGCTCTCATAATCCCGCTACCTGTTATAACCCGAATAGTGTTTTAGAAAAAGCATTGTACGCGGTGGACCCGGTCAGTGGTTTTATTGTCGCTTGTGCTTTGGTTCATCCCCATCGGACACTTCACGAGCTGGAT
>JAAYUT010000075.1 GCA_012517485.1 Candidatus Atribacter fermentans | reverse complement strand
TTTATGATTGGTTACCCTGCTTTATGGATTCTCCTTTCTCTCCGCCGTTTTCATTACCAACCTCTCTTTAAAGTTGTACTTTGGCTCGGAGTAACAATTGGTTTTATCACTTTTTTCAATTCTTTTTGCCACATTCATACACCATTTCTTTTCATTCTTCTTCGTTTTTTTAATGCATTTATACTAAGCTTTGCGATATTCATTCTGTATTATCTGGTTGTTCGGATTTCCTCTTGGTTATGGAGTTGGCTGGGACGATTTGGAGAAAAAGATGTGAATGAAAAAAGGAATTAATTTATCAACAGCTTGAAGATGAGAAAGACTGAAAAAAAAATATTTTTACTCGGATATTATGGTTTTGGGAATTGGGGAGATGAACTTTCTCTTCATTCAGTAATCAATGATTTCGAAAGAATTTCTCAAGATACTCCTTATTCTTTTGTTTACTCAGTTTTAATTCAAAATCAGAGTTTTTCTTCTCGATCCGTCTCGAATCTTTCTTTAATATTTCGAAAAAAGATATTTACAATTTTAAATAAAATTGCAAAAAGTGATTTGGTTGTTGTGGGAGGAGGAAGCCTTCTTCAGGATTCAACGAGTTTTCGGTCCTTATTATATTATTCCTTTTTATTGATATGGGCGTTGATTTTCCGTCGTCCCCTTTTATTTTATCGATGTGGGTTAGGTCCTTTTTATAGAGTTTTAAGTCAAAAAATAGTGACTTTTATTCTTAAACGAATAAAATTATTTATTGCCCGTGATCAAGAAAGTGCTGATTTAGCAAAAAAGTTATGTGGTCATAGTAATAGTATAAAAATTGGAATCGATCCGGTCGTTTCGGTTCATGAAAATTTTTTAAATACTTCTTATGGGAAACCAATAGTAGGCTTTTTTGTTCGAGAGTGTAGTTTCGCTCATGAGGGTTTGTTCGTTGATGCTTTAAAATACCTTCAAGCAAAAATCTCAGAAAGGGTTGAAATCATTGCCTTTCACCTTGAATATGATTATAACATAGCTTCACGAATTGCTCATCAGGTTGATTGCCAATGGAAGTTCTTTCAATCTATTGAAGAAATTTTGTCCTATTTTCAACAACTCACTGCTGTTTTCACGATGAGACTCCATCCGGCAATTTTATCCACTATGATGGATGTTCCTTGGTTTGCCTTGAATATTGACCCGAAGATTGAGTCCTTTGCGAATTGGTGGGAAAAGAAAAATTTGGTAACCTGGCAAAATCTCTCACAAGAAACCTTTTTCAGGTTGTTTGAGCAACGAGAAAATATTTTTAAAAACAATGATGAACTCAAGAAACAATTGAGAAGGCTTGATGAACAAAGCCGGATATGGCTTCATGAATTCTTCGATCAGATGGATCATTTTCGATGAAAGGGAAAAAATACTCCATGCAGGAAGGATCTTTATCAGAGCTTTCACTTTTGGGTATTTTGATTACCGATTGTACTTTATCTGATCTTTTTTCCTATATTACTGAGACAATTCAAAACAATCAAAAAGCCCATATTGTCACTCTCAACCCTGAAATGGTTGCACGGCAGACAACTGATGAAGAATTCAAGATAGCTTTACAAAGCGCTGAATTGCGGATTGTTGATGGGAATGGAATATTATTAGCATCTCGAGTATTAGGAAAAACGATCAAACATCGCATACCAGGAGTTGAAATAGTTGAAGAACTCCTCAAAATTGGGCAAGAAAAAAGGTGGTCTTTTTATTTTTTAGGCAGTTCTCAAGAGGTTATATCCAAATTCATAGAAAATTTAAAAATTCTCGCCCCAAAAACTATTATTTCGGGTTATCATCATGGTTACTTTGAAAATTCGTTACCAATTATAGAAGATATTAACCGTTCAAAGCCTGATATTCTCTTGGTTGGTTTAGGTTCTCCTTATCAAGAGTTATGGATTTATCATAATCGAAATCTCCTTCAAACCTCGATTATGATCGGGATTGGAGGAAGTTTTGATGTACTTTGTGGAGACAAGAAACGAGCACCATTATTATTGCGGCAAATGAAATTGGAATGGCTTTACCGAATAGCTTTCGAACCCCGCCGTTTGAAAAGGGTTATTCCAGCTTTTTTGAAATTTGGTTGGATGGTTTTAAAAGAA
>JAAYUT010000520.1 GCA_012517485.1 Candidatus Atribacter fermentans | reverse complement strand
GGATGAGAATCCCACCAAATTTCAAGTTTCGGGTTAAAGTTTTTGAGGTTATTAAGAAGCTGAGGATTAACTTTCAAATTAAGCGAAGAACTCATCGGGAAACCTCCCATAATGTTAATTTTAACATGAAATTTATAGCATGTCTCATTGTATATTCCATATTTCATTTTGTCAATAATTTCTTCTCTTCCTCTTTCATTATTCGGTGATATTGTCACCCTGAAATTATTTTGTGAAAATGTCACTATGAGAAAGGAACAATATCACATGACCCTCAAAGAGCTTCAACGGATCCACGTTATTCAACAGTGTATTGATGGAATACTCACTAATGGTGAAACAGCTCACATTTTAGGGTTAAGTCAACGCCAGGTGATCCGACTTTAAAAGTGAGTGAGGAATGAAGACAAGAATGAAAAACTTAAAAGAGAGAGGAATATTTCTTTTGAAATAATTCTTCTTCAGATTGAAGCTGGGAAGATACTTGATATTCTTGAACATCCAAATTCAGAAAAATATCAAGGACAAAAAATATTTGTCATTGAGTTCGAGGGATATGCTTTTTTGGTTCCTTTTGTAGAAGATGAACAAAAGATTTTTTCTTAAAACCATTATTCCCAGTCGGAGGGCTACCAAATTCTATTTAAAAAGAGGTTAAAAGTATGGATCATACGGAAAAATACGAAGAGGATATTATTCAATCCTTTGAGCATGGAGAATTGACCTCAACAAAAGAATTAGATAAGTTGAAGAAATACTAGACCCAGCAGGCAAAAAACTCTTTGAAAGCAGACAAGGCATAAGCTGCCTTTTCTGTTGGTACGAAAATATGATCGTGATAATAGGCTGCTATTATATTTGCACTTTTACCTTTTGAAGCCAACTTTGAAGCAACCGCTGCGGTTAAACCTACTGCATCAAGACTGGAATGAACCGTCAGAGTAGTTTGTTTGAAGGTGTTTTTCAAACGACAAGCCCGCATTGCTTGCTACTTCTTTGGTTAAAACTAAGGTTAAACCTTCGCTTTCTCGAAAAGTTGCTAGTGGATTTAGTTCCAAATAATCAGAAACAACACCCGATACAGTACAAAACACGAACTCTTCGTCCATGAGTTTGGGGTTCATTGAAGAGTTGCAATTATTCTAATTCAATTATTCCACTCATCGCTAAAATTTCCTTTGTATTTCTACTGCTCATCATTAACGATGGTAAGCAGCTCCGTCCGATGTATGTTGTTGTTACCCATGATAAGTCTTTTCTCGATTGATTTTCAACATACGGCAGTTCAAATGGACGTTATTGGTTATTACTTCATGAAGATAATTTCCAATGATGATTTCTTTTTGTAGTAAATTCGGACACCTTAGTCATTCATCTTTAACTTGAATTAGAGTATTTTAAGTTTTTTAAGTAAGTTCAAAAAAGATTTTCATTCTCCAGCCATCAATCTATAAAAATAAGTCATAAGGTGTCCGCCCGTACTTTTGGATCCTATAAAAGTGTTACTTTTTACTTATAGCAGTTTTTTCTTTACGTCTTTCGCTTTATCAGTGACTGCATCTTTTATATCTTTAGCAGTATCGATTGCTTTATCCTTGGCGTCTTCGGCAAAATCAGTAACAGCATCTTTTGCTTCTTTGGCAGCATCGGTTACTTTATCCTTTACGTCTTTGGCGGTA
This sequence comes from Candidatus Atribacter fermentans, assembly GCA_012517485.1. Classification (GTDB taxonomy): domain Bacteria; phylum Atribacterota; class Atribacteria; order Atribacterales; family Atribacteraceae; genus Atribacter; species Atribacter fermentans. The sequence continues at coordinate 144 of JAAYUT010000520.1, read as the reverse complement.
TCAGTAACCTTATCTTTTACGTCTTTTGCGGTATCACTAACGGCATCCTTTACGTCTTTGGCCTTGTCAGTTACTGCGTCTTTTACCTTTTTTATAAAATCCATAATAATCATCTCCTTTCTTTAATATTTAAAATTTGAATCT
>JAAYUT010000074.1 GCA_012517485.1 Candidatus Atribacter fermentans | reverse complement strand
TTCCCTGACTTGGAGCTAATATTGATAATTTTCCCACTTTTTTGTTCAACCATATATTTAGCTACTTCCTTGATACAGAGGAAAGTTCCTTTCAGATCAACATTGATAATCGCATCCCATGTTGATTCAGGAACATCAGTTATAAAGTTAGCTTTAATTATTCCGGCTGAATTTACTAAAATATCAATTCTTCCAAAATGGTCATGTACCTGTCGAACTGCATTTTCTACCTCTTTACTCTGAGTCACATCTAATTGAATCGCTAAAGCTTCTTGACCGAAAGATCGAATTTCTTGAGCCGTTTTCTCTGCCCCTTCTAAATTTAAATCACAACAAGCAATATGGGCTCCTTCTTTTGCAAAGCGGAGAGCAATTCCTTGTCCTATTCCCGAAGCAGAACCAGTAATAAATGCAATGTTTCCTTTTAACGGCTGAGTTTCCATATATATTTTTCACCACCTCATATGAATGAAAATTTTGGAACAAGTCTTTATGAATATGTTCCAGTTCCGAGGAAGTTGCCTTTTTTGTCTTCATTTCTGATTATTATTGTCAATTCTCTCATTTTTTGCTAAAAAACGAGATGAAATGAGCATTTTTTTCTCACAATGAGAATTAAATGGAAAGGTGACAGATTATGTTTTTCTTACGTATTCTATAAAAAACTTACAACAGCTTTCAAGGCTTTTCCTTCTTTGACAAGTTGGATTCCCTCAACTACTTTTTCAAGAGGAACAACATGAGTAATCAATGCCTTGGCATGAATTCGTTTCGAATAAATCAATTTAGCTGCTTCTTCATACTGAGAAGCATGAGAAGCAAATACTCCAAACACTCCTATTTCTTTATAATGAACTGTATTACTGTTAAATTGGATAGTTGGTCTGTCTTTGGGTAAGCCACCAAATAAACTAATGCGCCCTTGGGGGGCAATCATCTCTAAAGCTTGCTCTTGTGCCGCTCCAGAAGAGGCGGCTACTATGATTACATCAGCTCCCAAACCATCAGTAATCGTCATCACTTCGTCTTTTAGGTTCTTTTCAGCTGAGTTTATATAGTAATCAGCTTGGACTCGCTTGGCTAAATCCAAACGTTCCCCGGATATATCAGCAATGATAATCTTACCTGCCCCGTGGTTTTTAGCTAATTCAACATGCATACATCCGATAGGACCAGATCCAATCACTAAAACAGTTTCTCCAAACCCTATGTTTAAATAGGATTGCCCATTTACAGCACAGGAGAGTGGTTCTATGAGACTAGCTTCAAGTAAATCCATATCTCTCGGTAGGACAAGTAAATTTCCTTTATCAACACCAGTTTTTGGAATTTTTAAATACTCGGCAAATCCTCCTGGAAAGTGGTAGCCGATGTATTCTTGATCAGGACATAGATTTTGGAGACCACGTCGACAATAATGACAGCGTCCGCAAGAAATAACCGTTATAACCGATACTTTATCACCAACCTTATAACCCTCTACACCCTTACCGATTTCAACTATTTCAGCTGAAATTTCATGACCAGTTATATGAGGTGGTTTTACTTTTGGATGTCCAAACTGGAAAATCCGAACATCAGTTCCACATATAGCACAGGCAGCTACTTTTAATAATACTTCACCTTCACCAATTTCTGGCATTGGAACTTCACGAATTTCCATTTTGCCAGGTCCGAGAAAATGTGCAGCTTTCATTTTATTTTTCTCCTTTCAGTTTCTA
>JAAYUT010000519.1 GCA_012517485.1 Candidatus Atribacter fermentans | reverse complement strand
GGGCACCAGATTGGAATCCGATTAGTCCCAATCAAAGCCACGTTCTGAACGGATATATTGGTGGCTTAAGACATTTCATTGATTGCGTCAAATTTGGAAAGAAGCCCAATCCATCAATAGAAGAAGAAGTGAAAACAATGGAGTGGATGTTTACCATCGCGAAAAAAGCCGGGATACCAACCGATTGGGAATTTATATCAAGTGCCTTATAAAAAAGATCAGGAGCCTCAGTCATGAAAAAATGTGGGTGTTTCGAAAAAAATCAATGGTATGAACTTGAAAAAATTGTTGGTTCAGAATATGTGATTACCGATCAATCCGAAAAAGATGTCCAATCTATCGATGTTTGGTGGATGACTCGTTATTGCTTTTTCCAACAAGAAAATTTTCCGCAACCCTCTGTGATTGTTTTTCCAGAGAATACCGATCAGGTCAGAAAGATCGTTCAATTTTGTCTTATTCATAAAATTCACTATTTAGCTCGAGGTGGAGGAGCTGGCGACGGAGGCGGCTCAATTCCTTTAAAGGGAGGATTGGTCATCGACTTAAAACGAATGGATAAAATTATCGAACTCAACGAACGTTCATTAACCGTTCGAGTTCAAGCTGGAATTCTTCAAAAACACTTAGAAGAGTTTCTTAATCGAAAAGGATATACCATGAATCATTTCCCGGCTTCGTTTAATACTTCTGCATTAGGTGGTTTTATTAGCACCAATGGGACGGGTGTTCTTTCTTCTAAATATGGGAAAATAAGCGATATGGTTCATCAATTAGAGGTCGTACTCCCTAATGGGAATTTATTTAAAAGCTTGCCAGTACGTTTACACTCCACTGGTCCTGACTATTCAAGGCTTTTTTTTGGAGCCGAAGGAACTTTTGGAATTATAACCGAGGCTCTCTGTAAAATCCATTATCTTCCTGAGAAACGATCTTTCCGAGCCTTTCTTCTCTCCAACCTGCAAAAGGGGATCGAAGCTGGAAGACAAATCATGGTAAAAGGACTTAATCCCTGTCTATTGCGTTTATATGATGAATACGATACCAGACATATTCTTCAAAAACAGTATGGGTTAGAAAAAGAAGGTTGTGTTCTTATTATTGGATTTGATGGAATGAAAAAAATTGTCGAAGCTCAAGAGGAAGTTGCTTATTCAATCCTTGAACAAAATGAAGGTGAGGATTTAGGAGAAAAGTTAGCAGTAAATTGGTGGGATAATCGTTATCGTTCCTACTACCCCCCCTTAGACTATATTTGCGAACCTTGGATGACAGCCGTCATGGATACGGTTGCTCCTTATGAAAAAATTGAAACTATCTACTGGGAGATGAAAAAAGGAGTTGAAGAAGGCTTCAAATCATGGAATGCCATTTTCCACGCTCATTTTTCCCATTGGTATGATTGGGGAACCAGTTTTTATCCGACCTTTCTTTTGAAAGATTTTCCCAGCAATCCTCATGAGGCAATTCGTCTTTATAACCAAATTTTAGATATTTGCGTACAAGCATCCATTCAAAATGGTGGAGTGGTGAATGAACATCATGGAATTGGCATGCGGTTTAACCGGTTTATGAAAGATGTTTCAGAAGAAAATTATCAATTTTCTCAAATTATTAAAAAAGCTTTAGATCCTGAATCTTTACTCAATCCGGGAAAATTAGGTTTAGGAGAATAACAAATGGGCATAGATCATGTAAGAGAAGTTATTAAAAATTGCCGTTTTTGTTTCATGTGT
>JAAYUT010000518.1 GCA_012517485.1 Candidatus Atribacter fermentans | reverse complement strand
TCGAGTTGATATGGGTCAGCCTATTCTTGAAAGTTCGAAAATTCCAGTCACCTTTGAGAAGGAGAAAATTATTCAAGAACCAATTGAAGTTTTAGGAAAAACCTTTTATTTTACTGCTGTGTCAATGGGAAATCCTCATGCAGTGATTTTTGAAATTCCCAACCAATGGCAAAACTATGGAGAAGCTATCGAGAAGCATCTCTTCTTTCCTCGCAAAACCAATGTAGAGTTTGTCCGATGCTTATCTCCCTATCAAGCCGAGGTAAAAGTTTGGGAACGAGGAGCAGGACCAACATTAGCCTGTGGCACTGGAGCATGTGCAGTATTAGTCGCCGGAGTTCTTAATCAAAAATTAAACCGTAAAGCTGAAATTAAATTGCCCGGAGGGAGTTTAATCATTGAATGGTCATTAGAAAATCAACACGTTTATATGGAAGGCCCAGCTCAAGAGGTTTTTAGCGCAGAATTGTCAGAGGAGGTATATGAAAAATGGATGTTGCAACGCGAATAAAAAATTTGCCCCCTTATCTCTTTGCAGAAATTGAAAAAAAGGTAGAAAATATGCGAATTCAGGGGAAAGAAGTCATCGACTTAGGAATTGGTGACCCAGATCTTCCCACTCCAGATTTTATTATTGATCGTTTATACTCAGAAGCTAAAAAAGCTGAAAATCACCGTTATCCTTCTTATCGTGGTTTATCTGCCTTTCGAAAAGCTGTGGCGAATTGGTATACAAAACGATTTGGGGTCACTTTAAATCCCGATCGAGAAGTTGTTTCTTTAATTGGTTCAAAGGAAGGAATTGCTCACTTTCCTTGGTGTATTGTTGATCCAGGTGATATCGTTTTAGCGAGTGATCCTGGTTATCCTGTTTATAAAATTAGTACAATGTTGGCTGGTGGTATTCCACTCGAACTTCCTCTTCTTAAAAAGAATCAGTTCCTTCCAGATTTTACTTCTTTTCCTGAAAGTGTGTTAAAAAGAACCAAACTCATTTTTATTAATTATCCGAATAATCCTACTGGGGCTACCGTAGATCATCATTTTTTCAAAGAAGTTGTACGTTTAGCCCATAAGTACGATTTTGTTATCGCTCATGACTTGGCCTATTCTGAAGTGAGTTATGATGGTTATAATGCCCCGTCAATTTTTGAAGTCGATGGTGCCCGCGAAGTAGCGGTTGAATTCCATTCACTTTCAAAAACTTTCAATATGACTGGTTGGAGAGTTGGATTTGCAGTTGGCAATGAAAAGTTAATTGAAGCTCTGGGACGGGTGAAAACCAACATTGATTCAGGAATTTTCAACGCTATTCAGTGGTCTGGTGTAGAAGCTTTGGGAAGGACTCAAGAAGTGTTGGAATGGATTCTCCCAATTTATACTCGCCGTCGCAATTTAGTGGTTGAAGCTTTGCAAGCATGCGGTTTTGAAGTCGAGAAACCACGAGCCAGTTTTTATATTTGGGTACCGGTTCCGATGGGATATACATCAATGAGTTTTGCTGAGCATCTCTTAGAAAATACCGGTGTTGTGGTGACTCCTGGAATTGGTTTTGGTCAATTTGGAGAAGGATATATTCGAATTTCTTTAACAAGTTCAGAAGAAATTTTGGCCAAAGCAATGAAAAAAATCCAAAATGAGTTATAGATAAGGGGCAAATGAAAATGAAAATTATTGTCCAAAAATTTGGTGGAACATCGGTTCACACTCCTGAGTTACGTGAAAAGGCTGCGTTGAAGCTAAAAGAAGCTTATGAAGAGGGATATTCACCAGTGGCAGTAGTCTCAGCAATGGGACGAGCAGGAGCTCCCTACGCTACTGATACTCTGATTTCCTTAGCCAAAAATGAATATGAACATTTAGATTCAAGAAATTTAGATATGTTAATGTCAACCGGAGAAATTATTTCAACAGTGATAATGACCCAAACTCTCAGAAAATTAGGTTTAAAAGCAGTTGCAGTGACCGGTTGGCAAGCTGGTATTATTACCGATGATCATTTTGGTGATGCTACTATTAAACGTATTGATACCAAAAAAATATTAAGTTACTTGGAAAAAGGATATCTTGCTGTGGTAGCGGGTTTTCAGGGGATATCTGAAGATGGAGAAATCACGACATTAGGTCGAGGAGGAAGCGATACCTCAGCAGTTATTTTGGGAGTAGCTCTTGAAGCGGAATATGTTGATATTTTTACCGATGTTATTGGTGTTATGACTGCTGACCCTCGTATTGTTCCAGAAGCCCGTATCTTAGAAGGCCTTACTTATACAGAAGCAGCTGAGATTATCCAACAGGGAGCCAAAGTTATACATGATAAAGCCATGAATATTGCCAGAGAATATCGCGTTCCAATACGGGTTCGGAGTTTAAATGATGAAGGCAAAGGAACTCTAATCTGCGATATCCGTTCTATGTCAAAAGAGGGTTTGCGATTGTTTTCACAGGATAGAGCGGTTTATAGTATTGCCTTCCGAAAAGGATTGGCTCAATTTCGAGTAAAACTTAATGGGAAAAAAGAGGATAATCTATTGATGTTTCAGCTTTTAGCGAGTAAGGGAATCAGTATCGATCTTATCAATCTTTTCCCAGATATTGTTGCTTTTGTTGTTGAAGAAACAAAAGCTTTACGAGTAAAAGAAATATTAGAAAAAGAGGGTTTTGAGCTTACCCTTATATATCCCTGCGCTAAAATTTCTTTGGTTGGTTCAGGGATGGCGGATCGTCCAGGAGTCGTTGCAGACATGGTTGAAGCTCTAAGAAACTCTAAAATTGAAATCCTCCAAACCAGCGATTCTCATGTAACAATTTCTTGTTTAGTCCATGCTGCTGATATGGAAAAAGCGATTCAAGTTCTTCATCGTAAATTTCAATTGGAAGATATTTGTTAGTTATATAATTGAATTAGAGTAAGAAAAAAAGAGGGCTTTTTGATCACCTATGAGAAAGTTCCCTGAGGAGGTTCATCATGGAAAGTGATTTTGGTCAAATGTTAACTGCAGTGGTGACTCCATTTGATTCAAATTTTGCAGTGAATTATGATCAATTTCGAAAATTATTAACTTATTTAGTTAATGAGGGATCAGATGGGATTGTGGTTTCCGGAACAACCGGAGAAGCGCCGACATTGACCAAGGATGAGAAATTAAAACTTTTTGAGGTTGCTTTAGAAGAAGTCGGGGATCGGGCAAAAATTATTGCCGGAACCTGTAGCTATGATACTCATCAATCGATGATTTTATCACAGGAAGCGGAGAAAATAGGTGTACATGGGATTTTAGCTGTTGCTCCTTACTATAATAAACCACCTCAAGAAGGTCTTTATCAACATTTCAAAGCTATTGCTGAAAAGGTTTCTATTCCAATCATGCTATATAATATTCCTTCTCGAACCGGAGTTAATATTGAACCAGAAACAGTTGCTCGACTCTCTGAGATTCCAAATATCTGCGCCCTAAAAGAAGCAGCCGGGAGTGCTGATCAGTTATCGGTTTTACGTAATTTGCTTCCAAAAGATTTTGCTCTTTACAGCGGTGATGATAACATGACTTTAGTGGTTTTAACTTTAGGAGGGAAAGGAGTTGTCAGCGTCGCCTCTCATGTGGCAGGTCGGGAAATCAAGAATATGATTGTGCTTTTTAAACAAGGAAAAATTGAAGAAGCACTTCGCTTACATCTTCGTTTATATTCTCTTTTTAAAATCATATTTATTTCAACCAATCCGATCCCAATTAAGGCTGCACTAAATCTTTTGGGCTGGTCAGTAGGAGATGTTCGTCTTCCTCTTAGTAAAATGGAGAAAGAAAAAGAAGAAAAATTAAAAAATACCTTACTTCAACTTGGATATTTGAGTTGAATTATTTTCTAATTTTTGTCATAATAGTTGAACCTTAAAAAAGAATATGCTAATAGCAATGAACAGGAAGTTCTTCGGAAGAATTATAGCGAGGAAGTTTTGTGGTGAAAGGCTTCTAATTATTTCCGATTGAACGAGAGCCTGTGAGCTGATCCTGAAGAAAAGGCTTTACAAGCCTAAGTAAGGATATCCGGTTAAACCGTTATGAAAATGAGTAGAACAGGGTGGCACCGTGTGCCAATTGGTTCACCCCTGTGGTTCTGTTCGAGAAGACCTCGTCGATAGGACGAGGTTTTTTCTTTTATAGAATAATTATTCATTGATTTTTAAGAATAGATCTTCCTGCCACTTTGTGGCACAGTTAAGGATGAAAATCCACAATCGACATGCCATGGCAGGTCGCTACTTTAAAATTAAATTATTGGGGCATGATTGATCATGCCTATTCTTATTCGGTCATGGCGAGGAACCCAACCGTTCTTTGGTTGGATGACGTGAGAATCTCATCCAACCACTCCGTCATTCTGAGGAGCGTCTTAGGCGACGTGAGAATCTCATCCTTTAAAGTATTTATGAAAAAAGGACCGAAAAGATGAGATCCTCGA
>JAAYUT010000517.1 GCA_012517485.1 Candidatus Atribacter fermentans | reverse complement strand
AGTGCGAGAGTGGCGGAATGGCAGACGCGCTGGACTTAGGATCCAGTGGAGAAATCCGTAGGGGTTCAACTCCCCTCTCTCGCACCAAGTTGGAATCATGATCTTCATCTTTCTACTCTCTAAAACCTACTGGCATGATAAATTCAATACCTACGAAGAAAATTTTTAATGTAGCGACATGCCATGGCTTGTCGAATCCAAGCTTTCACCCTCATCCTCACCTTCCCCCGTCAAGGGAGAAGAAACTTGGAATTCTTTTGTTTTTTTTCCTCGTCCCTCCGTGGGAGAGACCTTTTTTCTTTTTTACCCTTCCCCTGGTGGGAGAGGGTCAGGGTGAGGGAGTAACTGTACTTTCATCCTCACCTGGTACTGCAATAGCAATGGAAGGGTCTATTTTTCAGAAAGAGTTGTGCAAAAAAGGAACAATATCCATATTGATCGGATCATACCCTTCAGACCGGGAATGGATTGTTGAACATTTCCGATAATTTTATAGAATCTTATTCAGTTATTGTTCAAAATAAGTTAAACTATTCCCTTGAAATGGAAATAAAAAATAGGGGTGCTTTTTATAGCACCCCTATTTTAAATTCACCTCAATATCAGTTTGGATAATCAATACCAAGAACAAAAAAATGAAAAAAAATTAGGAAGAGTATCGTTTTTAAACATTAGGTAAAGAAATGAAACCAAAGCTTGGCTCATTATTTAAAGATGAAATGAAGAATTCCTTAGGGAGCATTGTTCTCCTTCTATCGCTAGTGATTCTCTGGGATTTATTTCTCTATTTTCGTCGGGATTCATGGGATAGAACCCTGGTCTTTATTTTAAGTTTTCTTCCCATTATTTTCCTTCCCTTTTATGCTTTGGTCAGCGGGTTTTATCTGCTTCGAGAAGAATGGCGGAAGAAAACCATTACACACCATCTTTCTTTGCCGGTAAAAGGGATTACCCTGACCAGCATGAAACTACTTACAATATGGATTGAAACGGTTATCTTCATTACGGTGATATTTATCGGAGCTATTATATTTGATAAAATTGCCCTTTTAGAACCGATTCCCAATCAAGTATTGTGGCATCTCGGGATAATTTTATCGATCATTTCTATCCTGGTGGCAGTTTTAAGCCAGTTTGCTTATGTGGTTGGGCGTGTTTTTCGTTATGGAGGGTGGTTAATCAGCATCTGGACCTTTCTTGTTTCTGGTTGGACTATAATCCGTTATTCTGGGTTGCTTGTTCCTTACCTTTCCTTTGTTCCTGACTTCCAATTCAATAGCTGGTTTCTTTCTGGAATTTGGCAGTATTTTGGGGATACCAGCACTCCTCAAAATATCAAAATCCATGGACCAACCGCACTGGCAATCCTATTGTGCTTTTTCGTCATTTTTCTTTTAGGTTCATGGATTCTGGGAAAATATGTCATTATACCAATGGGGGAAAAAAAGCATGAAAGCGAGTAGAGTAATACTCCTCATATTGATCGGGCTGACTTTCCTTTTTGTATTTGATTATTCCCGCGGTGGAATTCATAAACTTGGAACTCAATTAAGCCAGCTCATTATCCTTCCAACCCCAGCCGGCAACATCAAAGCTTTGGATAATGATTGGTTTGGGAAATAAGAGAGTTTTTGTTTAGAGAAAAATGAGTGATTTCACT
>JAAYUT010000516.1 GCA_012517485.1 Candidatus Atribacter fermentans | reverse complement strand
TGATTTGAGGAAGATAGTTGCTATTGAACCATTTAATGATGGAATCGGCTCACAAAGAGAAAACAAACAGAAAACAGAGTATTTTACTGGAACACAAAACACTTCTTTGAATTTCACTGGTGAAAGTGGAAGAATATCCTTACCCTTAAATGGAGTGGTTCTTAGAGCAGCTATCATGGGAATTATTGCTAAATTAGAATAGTTGTAAATTATTTTCCTTTATTGTAATGTTATTTGTATATATACTTAATTTAGACTATTTATATGAAATTAACAATTCTATCATGGAACGTAAATGGTTTAAGAAAAAGACACACCGACAACCATTTAAATCAGCTAACAGAAACTAACCCAGAAATAATCTGTATGCAGGAGACTAAAGGATCCGAAAAACAGCTAAGAAGCACTGTTAACTGTTTTGATGATTATCATTCCTATTATTCTACTTACCATGATGCACGATATGCTGGAGTAGCTATCTACTCCAAAATAGAACCATTAAATATTGATTACAAATTCGGGAAAAATAAGTATCCTGGTAGAATTTTAAAGGCAGAATACACCGATTTTACTCTTTTTAACATCTATTTTCCCAGTGGAGCAGATTCGGATAAAGTAGTACAAGAACAGAAATTAAAGAATAAATTTACTTTCTACTCCCATTTCTTAGAGCATATGGAAGGTTTAAGCAATGCTGGCGAGAAAGTAGTGGTGTGTGGTGATTTCAACATTGCACATAATCAACTGGACCTGGCCAACCCTAAATATGCATCTAAAAATCCGGGTTTCCTACAGGTTGAAAGGGCACTTATTAACCGCTTGATAGGCCATGGATTCCTTGATACTTTTCGGATGTTTAATAGTGAAGGTGATCAGTATACTTGGTGGAGTTATGGCCATAATGCCCGGGAGAAGAATATTGGTATGCGTTTAGACCATTTCTTCATAACTGAAAGTTTAAAGGATAAAGTTAAAGATGCATTTATCTGTTCAGATGTTGTAGGATCTGATCACTGCCCCATCGGTATCGAGCTTGTTACTAAATAGTAAGAAATATATATCATATCTTGTGATTTATTTTTAGGAGATAGTATGGGGGACAATAATTCTAAAGAAACTATTTTTTGTACTGAATGTAATGCTGAGATACCAAAGATTAGTAAATTTTGTTTTGAATGTGGTAAGCCTGTTAAACCTGAAACTCAGGATCAACCTAATGAGATAATAACCTGTCCTAATTGTCATGCTGAACTCAGTCCAGGACTTAACTTCTGTACAGAGTGTGGAGTAAAAGTTGGACAAAAATCTGGAGATACAGAAAAATGTCCCGAATGTTCAAGTGAAATCTCACCGGGACTGCAGTTTTGCACCAAGTGCGGGGCTTCTCTCAAGGCTAAAAGATCTCCAACAAGTGCCGATATCAATGAAAGGTTAAGGCAAAAGAGAGAATCTAATGGATTCAAAAACCCACCTAAGGATGAGAATGTGGAACAGTTCATTAGTTCTGGTAAGAGTGTGGTGAAAGAATTTGGTGGGATTTTAAATCAGGCCGTTGATGATCTAGGGCAGATGATTGACGCTGCAGGGAACTCCAATAGTAAGAAAAATCCAGAGATAAAACCCCGTGTTAAGCCTAAATTAAGCCCGGGATATCTGGTCTGTGATAATTGTGGTGGTTACTACCACTTGCAGCCTGGTGAATCTGCTGATGATTTTACCAGTGAATGTGAATGTGGTGGTGTCCTGGAACATAAAATCAGTTTAAATAAGGAGTAAAACTTTACTATTTTTTTTAATATAGGAGTTAATTTACATGGATAGAAAAAAATTGATTTTATTAAGTCCTCAGGAATATGAACATAGCCTTGACAGACAAGCTTTAAATGCACTGGAGGGCACACCTGGATTGGAGAAATTAGCAAGGAAGTACAACAAACACGCTGTTGAAAGATTTTTTAGATTGATGTATACTGGTAGTTATTTAAAAGTTAATGAAAAAAATTTTCCAGAGATTTATGAAATTTTAGAGGAAGCTTGCTCCATATTATACCTTCAAAATATCCCAGATCTATATATTCAGTGGGATTACAGTGTAAACGGTTTTACTACTGGTTCAGAAAATCCTTTAATCGTCATCACATCCGGAGCTGTGGATTTACTGGACCATGAAGAATTACTCTATCTCATTGGCCATGAAGTGGGACATATCAAGAGCGGTCACATGTTATATCATGAAATGGCAATTGTCTTTCCTATTTTAGGTGATGCTATTGCAACGGCAACGCTGGGCATAGGTGGATTGGTATTTGCCGGTTTAGAATTATCATTATTATACTGGTATAGGATGTCTGAGTTTACAGCAGATAGAGCAGGGTTACTGGCTTGTCAAAATGAGGATGCGGTGATAACCGCTTTAATGAAGATGTCTGGTGTTCCTAGAAATTTCTATGAAAAAATTGATAAGGACATTTTTTTACAACAAGCTAGGGAATTTAAAGGCTTTGATTATAATACTTTGGATAAAATCGGTAAATCAATCATTATCATGGATAAAACTCATCCATGGACTGTAATGAGGGCATCAGAAATAATTAAATGGATAGATTCAGGTAAATACCAGGAGATTATTCAACGACATAGTAATGAAAATGGGGATGAACTTTTTATCTTCTGCCTTCAATGTGGCGAAAAATTAAATGGCAATGAAATGTTTTGTGGAATGTGTGGATCGAAGGTAGGAAGACGATAAGTGATAATTTAGCGTTAAATCAGTTATTTTATACTAATTTTTTAAACAGGGTTCTATGTGTACAATAAATTCATGTTAGATTAATTTCAATAAATTGTGATTTCAATGAGAGATAAATTTGATTACTACAAAATTTTGGGGGTAAATTACGATGCTACTCCTGATGAAATAAAAAAGGCCTATCGGGCTCTAGCTAAAAAGTACCATCCCGATGTAAATGATGATCCCGATGCGGAACATAAAATGAAACAGATAAATGAAGCCTATGAATTTTTAATTGATCCCATTAAACGGGAGTTCTATGATTCTGACTATAAAAATTGGGGTACAGTTTCAGATAAGAAGGGCTACGGTAGCAGTTTAGAACAAATAATCATCAATTTAATTAGTTCATTGAATGATCCAGATAGTAGTATGCGTAACCATGCCGTTCAAGCCTTAGTAGAGATAGGGGAACCGGCATTTGAAGCAGTCTTAAGACTTACACGTAATACGGATGATGTTTTAAGGAGAAAAGCCTGTGATATTCTGGGTAAGATGGGTAATCCTAATGGTTTAATGCCTTTAACCGTGCTTTTAACCGATACTAATAGTTTCGTTCGTAGAAGGGCGGCTCATGCACTTAACTTGATCGGGGATGAAAGAGCTGTTTCTTCCTTGATAGCAGCCCTCCCTGATCAAGAATGTAAAGTGAGATATCGGGTTGTTAAAGCTTTAGGTAAAATAGGTGACCGGCGTGCAGTTGAACCGCTTATTTCTGCATTGAAGGATGAAAGAAGTGAAGTGCAAAACGAGATATACAAATCCTTGAGTATGATCGGATGGGTTCCTTCCCATGATGAACTAAGTGCCGAATATTATATTTCTAAGAGAGAATGGGATAAATTACTTAAAATAGGTAAACCAGCAGTTAAACCACTGATTAACATATTAAATAATCCTGATAAAGAAGTTAATTATTCAGCTGTAAGGATTCTTGCAGCAATGAATGAAGTTGCCTTTGAAGATGTTATACTTGCCACTAGAAGTGATGATGATGTGGTTAGAAGGAAATCAGCAGATATTCTTGGTCAGATGGGTAACCCTCAAGGTGTTGAACCTTTAACTGTGTTGTTAAATGATAGGGAAAGATTCGTTCGTAGAAGGGCAGCCCTTGCATTATCTCTTATTGGAGACGAAAGAGCTGTTCCCCCACTGATAAGTGCCCTTCATGATCCTGAAAAAAAGGTACGTACCCGATCAGCAGAAGCTTTAGGTAAAATCAAGAATCTTCGTGCCGTTGAACCTCTGATTAAATCATTATCAGATGAAAGTAGCACTGTGCGCCGTTTATCAATCATTGCTCTTGGCGAAATTGGTGACAGTCGAGCCGTTGATCCTATAACTAAGTGTTTAAAGGATCCAAGCAAACAAGTTAGAACAGTTGCAAAGGAAATACTTGCAAAAAAATTCAACATACAACAACGCCCCAGAATCCAACCACCCAACAGAAACAAAACCCATCAAGGTCAAAAAACACATAACAATGATCCTAATAGATGTCCACG
>JAAYUT010000515.1 GCA_012517485.1 Candidatus Atribacter fermentans | reverse complement strand
TAAGATTGATCTCTGCTTTGCTCATGGAGATCAGTGAGGAGTGGCAGATCGGAAAACATTATTGTGCTGGCAAGTCATTATGTTATTAAAGAACTATGGGTATTTCTGACTCGAATTTACAGAAAAAAGGTTGCGTAATCTATGAGGAAAAATGAAAATCATAAGCTGGAATATTAATGGATTTAGAGCGATTATCAAAAAAGATTTTAAAAAGACAATTAACGAACTGAATCCTGATATATTATGTCTTCAAGAAGTAAAGGCTACTGAGAAACAACTAACTTCTGATGAAATCAATATTGAAGGATATTCATATATATGGAATGCTGCTGAAAGATTAGGATATAGTGGTACTGCCACATATTATAAAAATAGTTTAATGCCTGATGAAATAAAGATCGGTTTCAACACTCCCGAATTTGACAGAGAAGGAAGAGTCATTTGTACCAGGTATGGTGATATCGATTTATATAATATTTATTTTCCTAACGGTCAGCGTGGAATGGATCGTGTAGATTACAAAATTCAATTTTACGAAACACTTCTTCAAATATGCGATGAAGACCATAAAAGAGGAAGAAAAATAATCATTACTGGCGATTTTAATACTGCCCACACCGAAATTGATTTGGCTAATCCAAAGGAAAACGAAAACTATTCTGGATTTTTGAAAGTTGAAAGGGACATGATAACAAAATATCTGGAATCAAATTTCGTCGATGTCTACCGATACCTAAATCCTGACAAGGTAAAATACACATGGTGGACATATCGTTTCGCTGCTCGTGCGCGTGGAATCGGGTGGCGCATTGATTATTTCCTTGTTTCTCAAGATCTTCTGCCAATGATAAAAAATGTTGAAATACTTGATTCAATTCAGGGATCAGATCATTGCCCGGTTGTATTAGAAATTTGAGTAATAAAGTCCTTTTGGGTATAATTATAAAAGTTATAATTAAGTAAGACAATTCGAGCAGAGGAAAGATGCATAAACAAAGAATCGTGCTTGTTGATGATCATGAAGTAGTTAGGTTAGGGATTAAAGCACTATTGGAGAGGCACCCACATTTTGAAGTAGTAGGTGAAGCAAGCACTGCCAAAGAAGCAATTGAAACTGTCGAGAGGCTTCTTCCCGATGTTGTTTTAATGGATATTCGGTTGCCAGGAGCATCTGGAATTGAAGCTACAGAAGAGATAACAAATTCATTTCCTGAAATTAAAGTGATCATGTTAACTTCGTATGCTGAAGATGATATGCTCTTTTCAGCAATAAGAGCGGGGGCATCAGGCTATGTGCTAAAGCAAATTGGAGCTGAAGACCTGATAAAGGCTATTGATGCCGTAGGTAGAGGCGAGGCTTTGTTGGATCCAGCAGTGACACAGCGTGTTTTTCAAGAAGTAAGACGAGCAGTAAAGGAAGAAGAAGCGTCTGCTTTTGCAAATCTTTCAACACAAGAAAAACATGTTTTGTTACTTGTATCTGAGGGTAGAACTAATCGTGAAATTGCAAAATCGCTGTTCCTCGGCGAAGGAACAGTTCGTAATTATGTCAGTAGTATTTTATCAAAGCTTGGGGTAAGTAATCGTGCTGAAGCCGCAGCTTACGCAGTGGAACATAGCTTGAGAGATTACCTATAAAATTGATTTTAACCAGGTTAAAAACGGGCGAATAAAGATTAATACTCCAACAATAACGCTCAAAATTGCACTAAACAAAACTGCTGCAGCCGATACATCCTTTCCCACTTTTACAATTGGATTAAAAGACTCATCGACTAAATCAAAAAGCCGTTCAAATACTGTGTTGATTGCTTCAACTACCCAGACCAAGCCAATCACTAAAAGGAGAATCAACCACTCGAAGTTATTAATTTTTAGAAAGATTCCTGTTATAACTACAGCTAAAGATATCAATATATGAATTCGAAAATTATTTTGAGTTTTAATAAGATATAAAAATCCATTAAATGCATGAATTAATGATTTTGAGAACTTTTTTGGGTTAATCATCTTCACCTGAAAAACCTTTAACCTGAAGATCTAAAATTTTAAGCGCTTCATACTGTTTTTGCCACATTATCAATTTGTTTTTTTCGGTATCGTGATCAAAGCCAAGAAGATGCAGCAAACCATGGATTAATAAAATAAGAATTTCACTTGAAACAGAATGCCCAATTTTTTGGGCTTGAACAAATGCAGTTTCATAAGAAATAACGATATCTCCAAGGTAATCCATTTCCAAATACGGGATGACCTCTTCTGATTGAAAAGATAAAACATCTGTCGCGGAATTTACCTGCCGATATTGTTGATTTAACTTTTTTATCTCAGCATCAGAACAAATTAAGACTCCAAACTCAAATTTCTTTTCAGGAAACAGTGATGAAATCACTTGAATTAACGAATTTCGGATTTCCTTTTTAGAAACATATTTGACAAATGGTTTTCTTACGTGGATATCAATCATTTTTTCCATAGGTGTTTTCAACATCGGGATAGATCATTCTTGGATGATGTGAGTTATTGAGAGTGTTGATGAAAGACTCTTTAATCAAATCAAGATCCTTTAAAGTCAGAGGTGAATTATCAAGTTGTCCTTCCTGGAGGCATCGATTGAAAACCTTCTCTACTAACTTTCGCATTTCCTCACTATTCGAAGGTAATTCTGCTCTTGCCCGGGCTTCACAACCATCAGCAAGCATTAAAATCGCGGTTTCTTTTGATTGTGGTTTTGGACCTGGGTATTTAAATTGCGATTCATCGACTTTGGTAGCATCATTGTTATTCTTTTCTAAAGCTCGATTATAAGGATATCTAGTGATTTGCGTACCATGATGTTCAAAAATAAAATCTTTTATTCTTGGCGGAAGATGGTATTTTTCAGCTAATTTTGCACCAAGGGTCACATGATCTATGATCTGTCTTGCAGCTTCTATCTCATTCATATCATCATGCGGATTAAGATGACCAGGAATTTGATTTTCGATATAAAACGATGAATTCATGGCTTTTCCGACATCGTGATAAATTGTTCCAACCCGAGTTAATAGAGGGTTAGCACCAATTGCTTCTGCGGCAATTTCAGCAAGATTACTAACCTGTAAAGAATGTTGATAAGTGCCCGGAGCATTCTGAAGAAGATATTTTTGTAATGGATGATCTGGTCTGGCAAGGTCCATCAAGTGCAAAGGGGTAGGCAATCCCATTAATTGCGAAAGCAAATATTGAGCAAGAAGCGCAATACTAGCTGAAGCTATTCCATTCAAAAACGAGACGATTATTAGTGTAATAATACCAATTGAATCAGAAGATGGGTCTGATAAATGATATGAAAGTATACAAAGAGAACCAGATACACCAATTGCCAACGATGAATATATAAAATTAGTAAATCGCCTGCCATTTCCTAACAAGATTGAAGCAAATACACTTGTAAATAAATAGAAAATAGTTAACTCTGCTGAATTAGTTAGACCAAAAGCAGCTAGAATTCCAAGTGGTATGGAGAAAATTACTGATATTTCTAGGCTAAATAAAGTAGCTAGAATGAGTGCATAAGCAGGCAATGGGAAAAAATAAGGGACAATTGTTCGATTTGGAACCAAAAATCTTGCGCCATACAGAAATAAAATAAAACCAATAACGATGACAGTTAAACTGCGAAGATCTTTCAATAATTTAAGATTTCTTTGGTTGAAATACAATACCAAAAATACAGAAACCAATAAAACAATTGAGAAGGCAGAGATTAAGTCCTGGGTTTTTGTTTTCGTTTGGGCAAGACCAAATTTTGATAAAACCTCAAATTGTTCTTCTGAGATCAGTTGCCCTCTGGTAACAATTGTCTGATTAGCTGAATATTTTTTAATAATTGGTACGACTGAATCTGATGCAATTTGTTGGGCTTTTTGGGTTTCTTCTTTAGAATAAATACTATTCGGAAAAACGAAAGGAGAAACCAAAGTCTGTACCAGCGCAATTTCTTCGTTGGTCAAGGTGTAGCTTGTATATGATGGAATATTCTTTTGATATTCTGTGACTTGATAATCCCTGATATTATTTCTAAGAATTAGCTCTAAAACCCTGATAGATTCCTGAGATAATATTTGCCATTGAGTATTAGTTAAACCTATTATTTTATTAATTTCATCATCAGTTAAAGGAAGGTTACTTAACTTTTTTAGGTCGGACATTTTTTGTTCTACTGTTGCGTTCGGATCAGTTCTTACAGACTTAATAAAATTCAAAGCCAAATGTAAATTGTCGATTTGAGTTCTGGCAATGGAGGGATCAGCCGGTAAATAGATAGGCTGAACGCTGTTTCTAGCCTGGTCTCGATTTTTTTCGGTGAGAATTTCACTTGTATAAGAAAGATCCCTTGGGGCAACAATAGTTGCTGGAGAAACTTGCCCTACTTTTAACGGTAAAGTGTCAGGACGTAGGGCAATTGGTAAAACAAGTGCTCCAAAAGCAAAAATGGAAGTAATTATCGATAATGCAATTCGATAGAGCGATCTAATTCTTAATGAGTTTTGATTTGTTGCCATTTATCTGATTCTAGCCAATCAGTTTTTTACGAACAATTGAACTAACTTTATCGGACGGTGCTTTTCCAGAAAGAAGAGGAAGGACTGCTTTCATTGCTTTCCCCATATCAGCAGGTGTTGCAAATCCATTATCAAGGATGCATTTGCTGACAATTCTTTCTATTTCAGCGTCCGATAATTGTTCAGGCAAATAATTCTCCAAAATGCCAATCTCTACATTAGTGGATTTGATTAGGTCGGGTCTATTTCCTTTTTCGAATTCAATCAATGAATCCCGCCTGGTCTTAATTTCTTTTTGAATGAGTGAAAGTATAACAGCATCATCTGCTTGAATTGTTTTTTCAATTTCAAAAAGTTTAACAGAGGATAAAACCATACGAAGCGTGTTTCGTCCAATTTCGTTTTTCGTTCGCATAAATTCATGAAGGTCATTTTCTATTTGATTTTTTAATGACATAATTTCTCCTAATCATGGTGCGCTGATCAAATGACACAATCCTTGAAAAATATTATCACTAATCCCAGAAACGTACATTAGTTCTGAAATATCTTTAAAACCGCCATACTTGTCCCGCCATAAAATTATATTTCTTGCTTTAACCTCTCCGATTCCTGGAAGTGTGTCTAACTCTGTCAAGTCTGCAGTGTTTAAATTTATCAATTTGCTTTTTGATTGAGGTTCAGGTAATGAAAAACACTCTTTAGAGGATACGGAAACGTTAAGTAGATTTGGCTGTTGATTTAATTCTGCAGAGGTAAAAGAATTATTAGAGTTGTTTTTATCTATTATGAGTAATAGTACACTGGAGATCAATATTCCAGATAAAACTCCAAAGATGAACATCTTGACTGGTAGTGTTGATTTCACTTTACCTGTTTTCTAATTCATACATTGTTTTAAATGCTGCAATTGATACCTCAAGGATCTCGATTGATGGTTCATTAGTTGTCAACCGTTGGAGCAACATTCCAGGCATCGAGAGAATTCTTAAAAAAGGGTGAGATATATAATTTGACGCAAATCTCATATATTCATATGCAATCATGACTAAGATTGGAATAAGGACAACCCTAGAAATTAGACGAATTACTAAATTTGGTATTGGACCAATAATTGTAAATAAGATAATTGAGAAAATGACCAAAATCAATATAAAACCAGTTCCGCAACGCGGATGATATAACGGAAATTTTGAAACCTCTTCAGGAAGTAAATTTGCTCCAGCTTCAAACGCATTGATCGTTTTATGCTCTGCGCCATGATATGAAAAAACACGGTGAATATCCTTGTTCTTTCCAACAAGCCAAATATACAAGATAATTAAAATGAGCCTGATTAATCCTTCAAATAAATTCGTAAAAAAGGGTGAAATTCCTGAATATTTTTGAAATACCGCGGCAACTCCAGCAGGCAATAGAAAGAAAAACCCAATGGCTAGAGCAAATGAAAACAAAACAGTGAAGGCAATTGCGGGTCCTTCGAGCTTTTCATTTTCGCCAGTCTGAATATTTGCTGAGATAGTTATGTATTTCATTCCAAGCCCAAGAGCGTCCCATAAAATAACTAAACCTCGTAAAAAGGGAAGTCTTACCAATCTCGATTTATAAATACCACTTAACTCTTCGTTTACAACTCTTATCGAACCATCAGGTTCTCTAAAAGCAGCTGCAAGATATTTTTTTCCACGCATTAATACACCCTCTATTAATGCTTGACCTCCATAAGAGGGCATTTTTAGATCATTTATTTTCATATTTATCTATTCCAGGTTTAAGAAGAAATAGATTAATGCATCTATCCCTTTACGCCAGGTAGGTAAATGCAGCCGTTCGTTTGGAGAGTGTATATTGTCATCGGGGAGTCCAAAACCTGTTAATACAGAATCAATGCCCAGGATTTGCTGCATATCTGCTACGACCGGTACAGAACCACCTTCACGTTTATAAATTGGTTTTTTGCCCCACACTGTCTCAAGAGCTTTTGAAAGGGCAATGGCTTCAGGAATGCTAGTGTCCGATATACTTGGATGTCCGCCGCTTAACATCGATAATTCCCATCGGACTGTATTAGGTATATTCGCCTTCACAAAATCGAGGAGTTGTTGATGGACTTTTTCTGGATCTTGGTTTGGAACTAACCTTGTAGATAATTTAGCCATTGCCATTGCTGGAATTATGGTTTTTGCGCCAGTACCCGTAAATCCAGATAAGAATCCATTAACCTCAAGTGTCGGGCGGGCTCCAATTCTTTCAACAGCTGAATAACCTTTTTCTCCCCATGTATTTATCACTCCAGTTTGAGCTTTATAGTATGAATCATCAAGATTTAATCGGTTAAGCTCTAATTTTTCTTTTTCAGAAAGTTGCAAGACGTCATCGTAAAAGTGGGGAAGAGTGATTTTGCCATTGTTATCATGCATTTTGGCTATTAAATCAATCAATACTTGTGCAGGATTATGCACAACGCCACCAAAGACGCCAGAATGCAAATCATGATCTGGACCAAAAACCTTTAATTCAAAATAAGCCAGTCCTCGTAAACCATAAACGATAGTAGGAACGTTGATGCCAACCATCCCGCAGTCAGGATTAAGTGCGACATCGGATTTTAAAAGCTCCTTGTGCGACTCAAGGAAAGGCTTGAGATTAGGAGAACCAATTTCTTCTTCGCCTTCAATTATGTATTTGATATTTACGGGTAAACGACCTGTTTTTATAACTGCCTCAATTGCTGCCAAACAAGCAACGATTTGGCCTTTCATGTCTGAAGATCCGCGTGAATATAGATAATCACCATCGATGCGTGATTTAAACGGTTCGCTCGTCCAGAGATCGATAGGATCAATTGGTTGGACATCGTAATGTCCATAAATTAATAAAGTTGGTTTTTGAGGACCAGCATTTAAAAAATCAGCATAAATAATTGGATGTTTTTGCGTAGGGAAAAGTTGAATATGATCAAAACCCAACTCATGAAATTTTTTGGTCAGGCGGTTTGCACATATTTGCATATCCGCAGAATTTTCGGGCTGGGTTGATATCGAGGGAATCGATATTATTTCATCAAGAAATGAAATTGTTTGTTGATAATTATTTTCGGCATATTTTATCGCAGCATTGCGCATATCCATTGTTCTCTCCTAATAATATACTCATTGAATTATATCCATCTTTTTATAAAAAAATCTTGTATGCTAAAATAATTAAGAGGTGAATATGATCATTACTAATTCAACAATTATTTCTTGGGCTGAAATATCTCCGATCATCTTAAATAAAGATGTTGTTATTTTAGAAGATAAAATAATTGAAATCGATGACCACGAGAAAGTATTAAAAAAATATCCAGGCGAACCTATCTTTGATGCAGGTGCAAAAATCTTAATGCCTGGCATGATCTGCGCACACACACATTTTTACGGTTTGTTTTCACGAGGATTGAATATCCCGGGAACTTCTCCACGTAATTTTACTGAAATATTAAATAAATTATGGTGGCCGCTTGATTCGTCATTAGAAATTGAGGACGTAAAATATTGTGCATTAGTCTGTCTAATTGATGCAATAAAACATGGAACCACAACATTGTTTGATCATCATGCATCTCCTAATTGCGTAGAAGGATCACTTGATGCCATTTGCGATGCATTTTATCAGACAGGCGTGAGAGGTATTGTTTCTTATGAAGTTACAGATCGTTACGGGGACTTAGGAACCACTCAATCTATCAATGAAAATTCAAGAATCATTAAAAAGATTGAAACTATTGAAGAAAGGCAAAGATTGGTTAATGCCTCATTTGGAGTACATGCAGGATTAACGATTTCAAATAAAACACTAGAATTAATTAAAGCAAATCTCCCAAAGGGGCATGGAATTCATATCCATGTTGCTGAAGATGCATCTGATGAAGAAGATAGTATAAAAAAATCGGGTTTAAGAGTAATTGAGCGATTGGAAAAATACGGGTTAATTGGAAAAGACTCCATTCTTGTTCATGGCGTTCACCTGAATGATAAAGAAATGGAAATAATAAAGGAAAAAGAAGCGTGGATTACCCATCAGCCACGATCGAATATGAATAATGCAGTTGGAATCCCTGATATCGAAAAAATGCTTGGATTGGGAATTAAGGTTTGCCTTGGAAATGATGGATTCTCAAATGCGATGTGGGACGAGTGGCGAACTTGTTATCTTGTTCATAAAATAGAAAAAAGAGATCCGCAATCTATGAAAGGAAATTTAATAACAAAAATAGCGATTGAAAACAATAGTAAACTCGCCACTCATTTATTTAAAAATCAATTAATTGGAAAAATACAACCGGATTACCAGGCTGATTTGATTCTTGTTGATTATCAACCAATTACAGAGATGAACAAGAATAATCTGCCATGGCATATCCTTTTTGGATTTCGGGATTCGATGGTGACGCACACGATGGTTAAAGGAAAATGGTTGATGAAAGATAGAGAGATTGTTGGTCTATCTGAGAATGAAATTTATGTAAAAGCATTAGAATTATCAAAAAACGTCTGGAAAAGATACCAATCTAAGTTTTAGGATAAAACATAATGACGATCAATAAAATTTCTATAATTGGCGGAACTGGTAAAGAAGGAAAAGGACTTGCTTATAGATGGGCAAGGGCTGGTTTTGATGTGATCATAGGATCAAGGCAAATTGAGAAAGCCAGTGCTGCTGCAGCTGAAATTAATTCACTATTAAATAGTAATTATCCAAATGTAAAAGCTATGGATAATAATTCGGCTGCCAACGAAGGGGATATTGTCGTTCTAACCATACCTTTTGAATTTCACATTCCAATGCTGCAGCAAATAAAAGACAACATTAAAGGAAAAATACTGATTGATGTTACTGTACCTTTAGTTCCCCCGAAAGTTACCAAAGTTCAAATGCCTCATGCGGGTAGCGCTGGTTTGGAAGCAAAAGCTGTTGTCGAAGAAACCACTGAGGTCGTCACCGCATTTCAAAATATCTCGTACGAAAGATTATTATCAAACGACGACATAGGTTGCGATGTCTTAGTTTGTGGTACATCAAAAGAAGCCCGAAGGATTGTAATTGAACTCATAAAGAAAGCAGGAATGGTTGCATATGATGCTGGTCCAATAGAGAATAGTGTTGTTGTAGAAGGATTAACCTCAATACTCATTGGGATTAATAAAGAGTTTGGAGTTAAAACCGCAGGTGTGAAAATTGTTGGAATATAGATGACGACTAAAAATTCAAAAAAAATTGAATTATTTGGCCTTCTGAACTTTCCCCTAGTCAGACCTGGCGATGATATTGCATCGTTAATTTTAGATTTATGTAAAAAGAACAACTTAGAAATTAAAGATCAAGATATTCTTGTAATAACCCAAAAAATAATTTCAAAATCGGAAAACCGCTACCGAATATTAAGTCTGGTAAAACCGGGATTTCGTGCATATTACTATTCCTTAATTTCAGGTAAAGATCCTAGATTTGTGCAACTTGTTTTGAACGAAAGCAATCGCGTATTAAGGGCCAAAAAAAATACACTGATTGTTGAGCATAAAAACGGATTTATCTGCGCAAATGCAGGAATTGACCACTCGAATACTGATCCACAATCAGATAATAACGAAGAAACCTATTTATTGCTTCCTGAAAATCCTGATTTATCTGCAGAAATTATTCGACAGAGAATTAGTTCAGATTTGCGCAAACAGATCGGGGTGTTGATAATTGACTCTCATGGAAGAGCATGGCGAAATGGGACAATAGGGATGACAATCGGAATTTCTGGCATCCCCGGATTGGTAGACTTAAGGGGAAACGAAGACCTTTTTGGTTTCAAATTAAAAGTTACTATGGTCGCAGCATCCGATGAATTGGCTGCGGGTGCATCTCTCCTTATGGGACAATCAAAAGAAGGGATTCCAGTGGTGATAGCAAGGGGATTTCCGTATAAATTAAGGGAAGGGAAAATGTCGGAATTAATACGCCCTAAAAAAGAAGATCTTTTCAGGTAAATAATGAATTACCCTAAGGTAACTGCACTTGCAGGTGGAGTAGGGGGGGCAAAACTAGTATATGGGTTGGCAAAAATCTTACCAAAAGATTATTTAACCGTAATTGTTAATACTGGCGACGATTTCGATTTTTACGGTTTACACATATCCCCAGATATCGATTCAATTATTTATAACTTAGCTGAAATATCTGATCCAATCAGGGGATATGGGAGGGCTAACGATTCTTTCCGAATCCTGGGAGAACTACGAAATTTAGGCGAAGACATTTGGTTTCACCTGGGAGATCTTGATTTTGCATTAAATCTTTATAGGTCTTATCTATTGCGTTCAGGTATCTCGTTAACCAAAGCTACAGAGATGATTGGTACCTCTTTAGGTCTCAACCACCATATTTTACCTATGAGTGATGAAAAAGCTTCCACAAAAATCAATACAAGAAAGTTCGGTATATTAGATTTTCAAGAATATTTTGTTAAATACAAATTTGAACCTGAAGTTGAGAATATCAACTACTCAATTATTAAAGATGCTTCTATGACAAAAGAAGCAATAAGCGCAATTATTAATTCAGATATTATCCTTTTTTGTCCTTCAAACCCATGGTTAAGTATTTTCCCAATTCTTAAATTACGTAATGTTGAAAAAGAAATAAAGAAGAAAAAAGTTGTTGCGGTTTCTCCAATTATTGGCAATGATGCAGTAAAAGGACCTGCTGCAAAACTTTTTAGGAATTTTGGTTTAGAACCTTCGGCTCGAGCTGTTGCCGAAGTATACAAAGAAATTATTGATATTTTGGTAATTGATAATAAAAACGAGAATGAGAGTAATGAAATTAATAATCTGGGAATAAAGACCTTTAGAACAGATATAATGATGGGTGATAATAATGCTAAAATTCGTTTAGCCGGTGAAATTTTAAGGTTTCTTGAGAATAATTTACAATGACCCTTTGGACTATTGTGCCTGTTAAACCATTACGAAGAGGTAAATCGCGTCTTTCAGGTGTTT
>JAAYUT010000514.1 GCA_012517485.1 Candidatus Atribacter fermentans | reverse complement strand
TCCCATTATATTTCGTTTATCAAAGATTAAAACTTTATGATACATTTGCAGGTCTCATATTAGGTTATCAACTTATTACCCTTCCTCTCACGATTTGGCTTTTAAGAATCGCTTTTGAAGAAATCCCTAAGGAAATTGATGAGGCAGCTACTATTGATGGTTGTGCCTGGTGGCAAAAATTTCTTAGAATTGATCTCCCTCTTAGTAGGTCAGGATTAGTATCAGTTATAGTTTTATCATTCATTTTTTCTTGGAATGAATTTACCTTTCCTCTTATCGTGGGAGGTCGAATTACTAAACCAGTGCCCATTTCAATGCTGGATTTTGTAACCTATAGCCAGGTATTATGGGGTCCAATGGCTGCAGCAATATTATTGGGAATCATTCCAAATGTTTTAAGCGTTACTTTTATTCTCCGCTTTTTAGTGAAAGGTCTTACCTTTGGAGCTGTGAAAGAATGATTAAAAGGATAAATGTTTATAAAGCTATGCCTTATGATAAGAAATTCTAATAACCGCATCTTAACCTTCATCATAGTAGAGTAAGGATAAAGATGTTTTGCCTCTTCAAACTTCTTTTTTTGTTTAAAACCGATTTAACACTTTAACATTGAATAAATTTTCATTAGAATTATTTCTTATCATTGCTTTTTAAAGATTTAAAAAGATAATATAAAAAAACGAGAAATATTCTTTAGTTTTAAGTATTTAAAGGAGAAATTGTTCAAGGATAGACAATTTATGGAAATGATAGTATTGATTAAACAAGTACCAGAAATTGGAGAAGCGAAGATCGATCCTGAGACCGGAACTTTGAATCGGAAAGGGATACCACTCACCATGAATCCAATAGATTACAATGCCATTGAATTGGCCCTTCAGATAAAGGAGGAACGTGGTGGTAAAGTACGAGTAATATCTATGGGACCGCAATCTGCTGAAAAAGCATTAAGAGAAGCATTAGCTCTGGGGTGTGATGAAGCTTTTCTTCTCACCGGTCAAGAATTTGCAGCCTCCGATACCTATGCAACTGCTTATGCCTTAACTCGATTGGTCGATTTTTTAAAACCTTGGGATATTATTATTACCGGAGAGAAAGCCATTGATGGCGATACCGGTCAGGTTGGTCCGGCTGTAGCATCGTTTTTAAATATTCCAATTCTCACCTATGCCATTCGCTGCCAATTGATAGATCAATCTCATTTTTTAATTGAAAGGACTATTGAATCGGGAGTACAAAGAATTACGCTTTCTTCTCCTTTTTTGATTACCGTTACCAAGGGCATGAATATTCCCCGATTTCCCACCTTAAGAGGGAAGATAACTGCCCGACAAAAAGAAATTAAAAAATTCAATGCTCAATCTTTGGGTATATCTGAAGATTCAATAGGATTATCTGGTTCACCTACCCGAGTTGTGAAAGTTGAAAACTTTAAAATTGAACGGAAAGGAAAAATTTTAAAAGATATGGATCCGACTGTCATGGCAGATCAATTGGTTCAATTTTTAATTGAGCGAGGAGCTTGGTAAATGAATCACCATTTATTAATAATTGGTGAAATTCACCGAGGTAAAATCGATCCGACTACCTTTGAAATTTTGGGAGCAGCTCAACTACTTCGCAGTAAAGGGGTGGAGAAGGTTGGGGTTTTCTTTGGATCTGGAGAGCTAAATTTGGAAGAACTGCAAACACCCCTTCAGTTTGGAGCAAATTATATTTACGGGATCAAAAATCCTATATTCGATGAGTTAGCCTTTCACCAGTCAACTCAATTCATCATAAATGTGATTCAAAAATTCAAACCAACCATCATTTTGGCAGCGGCAACTACCCAAGGAACTACCCTCATGCCATATCTGGCAGCCAAACTTCATACTGGCTTAACCGCCGATTGTACGGGTTTTGATATCGATTCCAAAGATGGATCACTATTACAAATACGACCAGCTATTGGTGGAAATATAATGGCAACTATAAAAACTCGAACCTATCCTCAAATGGCGACGGTTCGTCCCAATACCTTTAAACCTGTTCAAATTATATTTCCTGATTCAACTCTTGTGATTGAGGAAGATAATACGACCTACTCGAGTGGATTCTTAAAAAATGAATTTATCGAGGATGATCATAATCTTGATATTGCCAAAGCGAAGATTCTATGTAGTGGTGGTCGGGGATTAAAAAATGCGAAAAACTTTTCTCTCCTTGAAGAATTAGCACAATGTTTAAACGGTTGTGTGGGGGGAAGTCGAGTGGCGGTCGAGCAAGGATGGACCTCTTTTCCCCATCAAGTTGGTTTAAGTGGAAAAACTGTATCACCCGAATTTTATATTGCTCTTGGTATATCAGGGGCAATTCAGCATTTGGCTGGGATGCAAACCTCTCGTTACATCATAGCAATTAACCGAGATCCAGAAGCGCAAATCTTTCAACTTGCCGACTTTGGTATAGTTGGAGATGTATTAGAAATCATTCCTCAAGTCATTCAAATTTTAAAACAAAGGAAAAAAAATGAAACAATTTAAACCGATCGATAACCAGGATATACAGTATTTTAAAACGATTGTTGGAGAGCAATTCGTATCTAATGATCCAGAAGTCTTAAAGAATTACTCAAAGGATGAAACTCCTGATGAAACCCTGCGATTATTGCCCGAAATAGTTATAAAACCAACAACAAGTGGTGAAATCCAACTTATAACCCGGTATTGTTTTGAAAAAAATATTGCGATAACACCGCGGGGTGCAGGGAGTGGTCTTTCGGGGGGGTCGATTCCAGCCTATGGTGGTATTGTGTTGTCTTTAGAGAGAATGAATCGGATTTTAGAAATCGATATTGAAAACCTGATCATAGTTGTCGAACCAGGAGTCATAACTAACGACATTAACCGCCGATTAAAAAGCTATGGTTTATTCTACGCTGGTTATCCGATGAGTTTAGAAACCTGTCAGATCGGAGGAAATGTCGCTGAAAATGCTGGAGGGGGCAAGGCAGTTAAGTATGGTGTTACCGGTCATTATGTTCGGGGAGTGGAGTTTGTTACTGCATCGGGAGAATTGGTCCATTTCGGAGGGAAAATTTATAAAGATGTTTCCGCTTACGATATCGTTCATCTTATGGTGGGATCGGAAGGAACTCTTGGAATCATTACCAAAATCTATCTAAAAGTTATTCCCCTTCCCAAGGAAAGGATTGTTTTGCTTGCCCCTTTTGATGCTGTGGATCAAGCCTTACGACTTCCAGTTATTTTATTGAATGAAATGGCGGTACTGCCCACATCATTAGAATTCATGAATCATGAAAGTCTGGAATTCACTTATAAATATTGTAATCGTTCCTATCCATTCCCTGAAGCGAAATCTCATATCTTGGTTGAGATAGATGGGGATGATGAAGAAAGAGTTTTTTCACTCTCAGAAAAAATTGGTAATCGATTATTTGATGTAGGGGCAAAAGAAGTTTATATGGCTGATGACTCGGTTTTAATAGAAGAAATATGGAAAATGCGACGGGCTGTACCAGAAGCTATTCATCTTGCCCTTCCTGTGGAAATGAATGAAGATATATCCGTTCCAATCCAGAAAATTGGCGATGTATTGTTTATTATTAAAGAATTAAGCCAACAATATCATTTATTTTCCCCGGTGTATGGTCATATTGGCGATGGGAATTTACATGTTACGTTAGCCCCGAAACGAAATGAAGACTGGAAGAAAAACGAGCCAGTTATTCGCAAAAGGTTTTATGGAAGAGTAAAGGAATTGGGAGGAGTATTGAGTGGAGAACATGGAGTTGGGTTGAAAAGAAGAGACTATCTCTCACAATTTTATTCACGGGAAGAAATAAATTTAATGAGAAATATAAAAAGAGCTTTTGATCCGAAAGGAATTCTCAACCCAGGTAAAATATTTCCTGATTTTGAATAGTTCCTCATGCGACTTGCGTCATACCGTTGAGGATGAAAATGGTTGCTCCCTCACCTATGCCTCTCCCCCCAGGGGAGAGGAAAAAAAGGAATAAGGCCTCTCACACGGAGGTGCGAAGGGATATTGGAGAATGACGTTGAGTGGGAGAGGGGGTGAAAAAGGGAAAGAAAAAGAGTTTCCTCCCTTGGTAAAAAAAAGGAATAAAGGGGGATTTGAATTTTTATAATTCCGTCATTACGAGGAACGTAGTGACATGGCAATCTCATTTAGCAAAATTTTTTTTATGTTACTGACTCATTATCTCAAGGTATCCATTAAAAAACAAAAAGCACCCTCCCCGCCGAAAGACGGCACCCCTCCAAGGAGGCGAATTGTTCAATAAATTCCCTATTGGGTGGGGATTCAGGGGGTTGTGACTTTAGCTTTTTTGTTTCATCACTTTTCATTTATTCCATTATTTACAGGATAGTATTGACAAAAGCTAAATCATATGGTCAAATACTTACAACTGAGAATAAGTAAACGCTGAGAAAAGGAAGAGTAACTTCCGAATCATGCATCCAGAGAGAGCTAGGATAAATGGTGGGAGTCCGGTGTTGCAACGGAAGTGAATGGGCCTTGGAGCGGCTCTACGAAAGCCAGTGCGAGTAGGGT
>JAAYUT010000513.1 GCA_012517485.1 Candidatus Atribacter fermentans | reverse complement strand
TTTTCATATCCTCAACGAAAGAAGTGACTCTTCATAAGCAATCAGTCTCAAGAATTTTTACGGTCACTAATGAAGTCTACGAAATTATAGATTATATTGAAAATATTTATTAACAAATATATAATTAGTAATAAACTGATCGAAAAACCATGGAATTCATTCGAGACCAAGATTTCATTTCAAAAAATAAACCTATGATTGTCCCTGAGGATAGCAATACAATCTCCACTGTTGTCGCGCCTCAATTCTTTCGTCATCCTGCTTTTCTAATGAGTATCAATATTATCTTGGGTTTTTTCTTTCAAGAATATTTTCACTTCCCTCTGGAAATGATTTTATTTTTAATCGGTATGAGTTTTTTGGGTCAAATCCTTCTTTACAGGTATTCTCGTTGGTTTTTTATACTGAGTTGTCTTTTTTGGTTCATGATATCAGGATTGGTGCATTATCTCACTTATCAACTTCCCATTAATGCCTTTTATCTTGTTCAAGGAACCAAGGTTACTTACCAAGGAACTCTTCAGCGTATGAATGAAAAATATTATTTAAGTAAAATTGAATCTTTTTCTGGATATCGACCGATTCTTCTACTCAAAAACCAGGGTCAAGATTTTGATCAGTTTCTATTTAAAAGAGTCGAGATAACTGGACTTTATCGTCCTTTTGTGGCATGTTCCAATCCTGGAGGCATCAATCTGCAAACGTATTGGAGGAGGAAAAGAATTTTTGGTGAAATTCAGGTCTATGAGTGCCGCCTGATCAACTCAAATACCTTTTGGAATAAAATTTTATTGGACCTTGAACAAAAAAGAAAAGCCTTATCCCAGCGATGGAAGAATACATTAGGAGAAGAATATCCTTATTTTGCTGCTATGCTTTGGGGAGAAAAAAATGAAAACTTTCAGGATAGCACACTCCTTTTACAGGAGACTGGAATTTACCATACTTTTTGTATATCAGGTCTCCATATCACTATTTTCGGAGGCATTCTTCTCTTTCTCTTGCAGAAAATCCATTGTCCTAAACCCTTCGCCGTTGGCATAAGTATTTTTTTCTGCTTATTCTATCTCCTTTTTTGCAGTATTTCTCCATCAGCCTTCCGGGCTTTTCTTATGTTTGCACTTTTTCTTTTAACCAAGCAAATAGGTCGAAACACCCTCTCAATTCATTTTATTTCAATTGCTTTTATATTGATGTTTTTCCTTCAACCTGAAATAATCCTTCATCCGGGATGTCAACTTTCCTTCCTATCAACTCTGGCAATCATCCTTTCAAGCTCCCAACCACCAATTCTTAGTCATTCATCAAAAATACTTCGATGGATTATCAGTAGCTTCGGGCTCTCTACGGCAGTCACTCTTTTTACACTTCCTCTTCTGATTCTTAATCGATTTTCCTTTTCGAGTCTTATCTGGACGAGCAATCTTATTTTGATTCCCATTGCCCAGCTTTCAATCGTTATGAATTTTATTGCGACTCTTGGTTCATGGATTCCACCTGTGATTCATTTCTTTCCCTCCCTTATCCGTTTCCTCATTCGTATCCTTCTTGTTCTTTCGAAGTGGAGTCAGAACCATATTCCTCACCTTTTCTGGCAATTTGATATCGAAAATCAATGTATTTTCGGTTGGATACTCTGGTTATCGTTACTATTTCTAATAGGATGGCTCATTCTGAAAAAAACCAAAATTATCCCGATGGCAAGTCTAATTCTATTATCGCTGGTATTGGTGATTCTTGGATGCTCTACACAACCTCAAGTCCAAATTTGGGTATTAGACGTTGGACAAGGTTTAGCTGTGGTAGGCCTTTTTCATAATCAAGCAATATGTATTGATACCGGAGGGATCATCAGAACATACGGCAACACCGGCCATACAATATTGTTCCCCTTTTTAAAAAATCGTAATATTCATGGGCTCCAGTCAATTTATTTTACTCATTTTCACCAAGACCATACCGCAGGTATTCAAGGTTTAACTGAAGTCTATGACATCCCAGGGTTCTATGGTCCCTTTGAAAAACAACTGGAAGGTGGTACAAAAATTACTCCAATTGACTACCCAACTATTTCAAAACATCACCATCCATATCAGATAGAAATAATTCCGATTTCTGGGTTTCAGGAAAACGACCAGGCATTGGTTTATAGACTGAAGATCCAGAATTTTTCTTGTCTGGTCTGTGGCGATATAGAAGAAGAGGGCATCCGACAGCTTCTCCAATCATGGAA
Source organism: Candidatus Atribacter fermentans (assembly GCA_012517485.1). Taxonomy (GTDB): domain Bacteria; phylum Atribacterota; class Atribacteria; order Atribacterales; family Atribacteraceae; genus Atribacter; species Atribacter fermentans. Next base: position 1,591 of record JAAYUT010000513.1, on the reverse strand, counting down.
CAATAATATTCAATCAGAGGTTATGATTATCCCTCACCATGGATCTTATATAACGAATTTAGCCCAATTAATCCGACAAGTTCAACCATCTCTTGCTATAATATCCACAGGTGAAAACCGGTATGGACACCCAGACCAACGCACTCTGAAACTTTTAAATGATTTCAAAATACCATATTACCGGACTGACTACCACGGCGCGATTGGTTTTCATATTCAAAAAAAGAATTGGAAGGTTACAGTGTATGGAAAAAACGACTTTTCAAAAATGGATCACCAGTGACATTCCCAGCAATCAGTATTTTTTTCTTATTTCTCTCAACATTAGCCGTCATTTTTGGGAACAGTATTATTTCCCTCAAATAAAAAATAAATTTCAAACGAATATTGTTCATCGAGTAGAAGATGAAAAGGTTTGGAAGGAAATGGAAACCAAAAAAATGCTCCCTCAGTTATTTCCAATCAAAGAAATAATTCTTCTTGATGGAATTTCAGAAAAAGGAGCTTTTGAAATAGCTCAAAAAAAATCAATCCCAACTCATTTAAAATTTTTTTATTTGACCGAGGATGAACTCACAAAACCATGGTCGAATGTCACTATAATTCAAGTTGGTTTTGGTGAAAAGGAATTTTACCAATGGATTGAAAAAACCGCTGGAGAGAAGTTCGCTGGTTTATCTGGGGCAGTGATCAAAAGCCTTTATAAATATTGGATGGAATATGATCTAAGCGAAGAAGATATCATGGGTTTTATCCGGCAAAGCCAATCAATATCGAACATGACACCTTTGGATGTAGAGCTCTTTTTTGAAAAAAGTGAAAAGACTCTTTTGTTTCGATTTTTAGATGCCCTTAGTGACCGTAACTCACAACTTGCTACCCAGTATTTTTGTTCCCTTTTGAAAATTAACTATCCTTCTCATCTTTTATTAACGATGATTGCCCGTCGCTTTCGTTTGATTGCGCAAGTTCTTATCACTGGGGTGGAAAATCAGGATTTATGGAAAAAGAACCGAGTGAGTCCTTTTGAAATTCGAAAAATTAAAACCTATAGTAAAAAATTTAGCCCATCCGAAATAACGAACTTTTTTGCTTCTCTTCGTCATATGGACAGGCTACTCAAAACCATCAATTGTGATTTTTCCGTCCTTATGCTGGATTTTATTGATCAAATCTCGGTTAAGACTCAGGAAGAAGACCCTCAGACGGAACATTCAGTTTCTTCATTAAACGGGATTTAATCCGGGAAGATTTGTTTTTATGAAAAACATTTTTGGTGGCAGCCATGTCAATCTGCTTTTGCACAAACGGTAAATATTCTCGGGCTTCCTCAGTTTTCCCCGCTTCAATTAATTGCAAATATTTCTTGATTGTGGTCTTGGTAGAGCTTTTAACGCTGAGATTTTGAATTCTTCTTTTTTGACTTTTTCTTAAATTTTTCACTGCTGATTTTACATTTGGCATTTCTTCACCTCATACCCTTTACAATTGAATTCCAAATAACGAAGGAAATTCTATCATTAACTTAGTGAGATTTCAATCATTCAATTTTTTTCCCTTGTCAATTTCTTAAAAATTCTTTAAGCTTATA
>JAAYUT010000512.1 GCA_012517485.1 Candidatus Atribacter fermentans | reverse complement strand
CTAACATACTGCTGGTTTCATAGATATAGCTTAGATAGTGGAATAGACTGTATCCAAAAGCAACTGTGGTTCCAATTGCCACTAAACTATCCATGTTAAAGGTTTTCATTCGTAAACTTGACCACATTCCACGATAAAATCGAGAACCAATGATAAATTGAACTGGTATGGTAAGGACTAGTGAGATGATTCCAAAGTAGGGTGGGAGGGTTATAGCTCCCGGTAGCCATTTAAAAAAGTCAAGAAACATAAAATACATCATTGGTGAACTAAGGAAAAGACTCATTAGGAAAATTCGCCATTGTGCCATGACTTCTTCACGTTTGCGTTGTTTTTCTTTTTCACGGTCTTCTGGAGTTATAACTCGAGCATCATAACCGGCTTTTTTTACAACATCGATAAGCTCAGTGGGATTGGTCACAGAATGGTCAAAAAGAACCGTGGCTTTTTCTGCAGCGAAGTTGACGGTTGCTCGAATAACCCCGTTTTTTTTGTTTAAGGATCTTTCAATAATCGCTGCACAGGAAGCACAATGCATTCCAGAAAGGGAAAGGGTGACTCGTTGTTGATTGATTTTAGAAGGAATTATTTTGGGGTTAATGCTTATGCATTGGTCTTGAGATAAAATAGGACAAGCTGATGATGATTGATCTCGGGTTTGAATTTGGCGAGAAACCGAATTCCCATCTTCAATGATTTGAGCTGAATAACCAGCCTCTTCAATAGTTTGGATAATTTGAGAAGTATCAATAATTGAAAGGTCAGCCTCTAAAACTCCTCGGTTTTCATCTTTATAGACTACCACATCAGAAATACCCGGTAATTTTTGTAGGGCCTGGGTGATAATTTTCTCACAGCTTGGACAATTCATACCTTGTATTTCAATGGATAATTTTTTATTCATCGGTTCTCATCCTCTATACATTACTAATAAGATAATATTAATATAATTATCGTTTTAAGTCAACAAATTTTATAAAAATAAACCCTAACTTTATTTTGAAAATTCAGTCACGACTAAAAATGACTGTATTCTGAAACTTCCTGTTTTGGTCTGGATTTTTAAAATGTTGTATTATAAGGATAAAATATAATGGATAAGTTTGATATTCAGAAGGAAAAGTTGCGAAACAATTTTGATTTTAAAAATATTGTAAAAAAGGAGAAGTGAAGGAATTTTTAACAAGATGTGAGGATGATTGAACTTAGTGGAGGTGACACATGAAAAAATATGTTTTGGTTATAGGAGTTTTTTTTCTTTTTTTCTTTAGTTTTTCATCGCCATCTTTTGCGCTCCTTTCTCAATCCATAAACCCTGATGAGTCTTGGTTGACCATCTACCAAGACATTGATCGAGCGTGGGTAGCGGAGAAAGTTAGTCTCTCACTCCATCAGGGTGAAAATCGTTTCTTCTTAACTGGAGACAATCTTCTTCAAGAAAGGTTCTACTTTCATCCCTATGACCCATCTACAACGCTCAAAGCTATGAGTACCACACCTACCAACGGATATCAGATTGAAATTGAAGCTCAACAATCTGGATCTTACGCTTTTCTTCTTTCCTTTTTTATGAGCGGATTGAATTGGAAAGAGCACTATATGGCAATTTGGGATGAAAAAAATTCCAATTTTTATCTTTACCCATCAGTTTTTCTTTCTAATCGGAAAAACATAAATTGGAAGAATATACACGTAAGTTGGTTATTGGGAAAGCCAGCTTTTCTGTTCGATGGGGATAAGGGAGGAATATCCGAAGATGAAGCTCTTGGCGCTGCAAAAGGAATTCAACCTCAAGTGATGATGGCACGGGAGAAACCAGTGGTGATGGAAAGGGTGTCAGAATACCAGGTATTTCATTTACCCTATATTGTTGATTTGCCTGCCCAAAGTGTCCTACAGGTTTTTCCGGGGATGAGAAAATTTCCAATCACAGAAATTATACGGGTTGAAAAAGGAAATCTTAAAAGAATTTTAAAGATGAAAAGCGTTGGCGATCCTTTACCTCAGGGATGGGTGACAATATTTGGAGAAAATCAATCAGTTTTGGGAACTTTTCAATTCCCATTGGTAAGGACTCAAGAAGAGTTTGAAATAACAGTGGGTACGATCAAAACCCTCCAGATTGAACGGATTGAAAAAAGTTATAAACGTTTAAAAGTCGACTTGAATGAAGAGAGAAACATTGCAGGGTTTTGGTCGGAAATTATAATTGAATTTGAACTGATAAACCGTGGGAATATTTCAAAACCAGTGGAGATTATTGAACCATTACCGGTTGATGCCAAACTTACTGGTAGTGAAGATTGGCGCTGGGAAGATGGAAATGCCCATCTGGAAATAACCATTGAACCGGATCAGCGAGAAAAAGTTACACTGAAATATGAATTTAGGGAGGTGTGGTCATGAAAATACTCTGGATGATATTGATCACCATCCTTTTTGTGAGTCACATTGCTTTAGCCCAGGACTTAATATTGGAGAAAAATCCTGAGGAGATAATTATTTTAGCTGGAGATTCAATGTTTTATCAAAGAGAAACCTGGATGGTTGATCTCCAAACTGGAGAAAATATTTATTCCTGGGGGAAACCAATATCGTTAAATGATGAAGAAGTTTTTATTCAGGTCGAGGGAGGGGTTTTGCTGAGCACCATCAATGACGCATCGAATCCAAATACTATTATTTCTATTTATGCCGATCAACCAACCATCGGGATGATACATTTAACTTACCCTCTTCATTATCTTAATTTGAATTATCTTTACCAATTTTTTTGGGAACCTGATGAAGCTGCTCCAATTGGAAGATTGTTGGTTGATATCACGAACCAAAATCAGGAGGCGATTCGGAATACGGTTTTTGTCATTGCTGACCAGCAATTTGATCTGAATTTGGAGCCTTTTGAAACCAAACGGCTTATTGTGAAGGAATTTCAAACAATGAGTGCTGAAAAGATTTCCCGCTATAATCCAAGCTATTTTAACGATACCAATATCCATTTTTTTTGGGACCTTCTCCTTCCAGATGAAATTTTATTTGCTGCTAAGGCTGAATATTTTGAGAAATCCACAACAGGAGTTGTGTTTTTAGGAGAGAACTATTTATCAGGGGAAACACCCCAACTACGGGCTGAAGTAGGGGAAAGTACAGATATCGTTGTTGAAGAGAAAATTGAAAAACAAGAAAAATTAAACCAAATTTTTAATAAGGAAGGCAAGGAAGTACTCTATGATACTCTGGAGAAAAAATCTTATCGAGTGGCTAACCGAGGAACGGAAAAAAAGAAGATTGAAGTTGTAGTTCCTCTTCAGGCTGGATATGAGTTCATCTCCTGTTCAGTTCCCTTGGACCGAACTGAGGTGAATCAGATTTCCTTCTTCCTTGATTTAGATCCCCAACAGGAAATGAAAGTGAGTCTTGAAGTATCTGGGAAAAATTTTACTTCCGGGTTCGTGTTTCGATAGGTGGAAGTTTTCCTCATCTGGTAACACAAAAGTGGCATGGGGGTCTATTTAAAAATACAAGAATGAGTGAATTCTGATCAAAAAAATGAGTAGGGTACGCTCCATTGAATCTCTACAATGAATCAATTAAAAAAAGAAAGGATGTTGATGATGAAATTTAAGCAAACGATTATTCTTTTAATAAGTCTTTTTCTGATTTTT
>JAAYUT010000511.1 GCA_012517485.1 Candidatus Atribacter fermentans | reverse complement strand
GTAAAAAAGGCGCTGAGATCATCTTCCTCAACGAGGTAACCGTGCCGGAGATCTCCTCCTCGCAAATCAGGCGGGAGCTGGAGGCTGGCACTGACCCGCAGGTGCTGGTGGAGCGCGGCTGGTTAAGCCTAGCTGCTGCGGATTTCTTACGCCAAAACAGCCTCATCCAGATTTGGCGCGAACTGGACACTTCCACCACCAACCCGCCCGGAGCCGAGCAGCTCGCCCAAGGCGAAAGCTTAGAGGCACGCGTGGGGCAGCAGCTGCTTGCCAAGAAGTTGACCTTAGCCCTGGCTGAGAGCTGCACCGGAGGTCTGGTCAGCCACCGCATCACCAATGTGCCCGGCTCCTCGGATTACTTCATCGGCGGGGTGGTTTCATATGCCTATGCCGCCAAAGTCTCGCTGCTAGGTGTGAAGTGGGAGACCCTGCAGAAATACGGCGCGGTTAGCAGCCAGACCGTGCTGGAGATGGCGCGGGGGGTGCGCTTATTGCTCAAAACGGATATTGGCCTCTCAGTGAGCTGCATTGCCGGGCCTGGCGGCGCCACGCCGGCAAAGCCCGTGGGTACCAGCTGGGTGGGCTTAGCCACCGCCGAGGGCGAGTGGTCCCGCCACTTTTTGCTGCATGGCGACCGGCTGGCTAATAAGGAAGCCTTAGCCGAGAAGGCACTGGAGATGCTCTTGGAGTATTTGGAGAAGAAAGGAGCAAATTAATGTATAATAGATAAACAGAAGTTCAATGAAACAATCATTTAATCAATAGTTATTGATATTTTATTATAAATTAATACATTTTTAGATAAAACTATGAAAAGTAATACTGCCATGTTTTTTAATGTAGATGCAGATCCGAACAATTCCAATTTGAATAAAACTATAATAATAAATAAGGATCTATTTCTAGAACATCTATCAGGTCTGTTATCGTTAAATAATATCAACGATATTAAATCTTCTATCTATAGTATTTTTGAAACTGTAAATAATCATAAAAAAGACGTAAAAGGATTACTAAACATTACTTCAGACGCAGATACCATAAAATTAAACAAAGAAGTATTATTGCAAGACTTAAATCAAATATTAAATTCGCAAACTATTGAAAGAGCTAAATATTATATAGACAGGCTGATAAATAGTATCTCTGTAGTTAAAACAAGCAAGGTAAACGATATTAATATCAATCGTTGGAAAGAATATGATGATATATTAACGGAAAGTCTATGGATTTTAGACAAAAGGGATAACTCTGGCGCACATAATGGCAGCTATTGGGGAAATTTCATTCCACAAATTCCCAACCAATTTATAAGGCGATATACTAAAAAAGGCGAATGGGTTTTAGACCCATTTCTGGGAAGCGGAACAACGTTAATCGAATGTAGAAGATTAGGCAGGAATGGAATTGGCGTTGAATTGTTACCAGAAGTTGTTGAACTGGCAAATGATAATATATCTTTGGAAAAAAATTCTTATAACGTTGAAACAAAGGTTATTTGTGCTGATAGCACGAAATTAAATTTTAATGAAGAAATTAAAAAGTTTGGTGTCAATTCAGTTCAATTTATTATAATGCATCCACCTTATTGGGATATTATAAAGTTTAGTGAAAATGATAAAGATCTGTCAAATGCTAAAAATATTAATGATTTTCTAAATCTTTTTGGTCAAGTTATAGATAATACATATGACATTTTAGATAAAAATAGATACCTTGCGGTTGTCATTGGTGATAAATATTCTCATGGAGAGTGGATTCCTTTGGGTTTTTATACAATGAATGAAGTTTTAAAAAGGAACTATACTTTAAAATCTATAATCATTAAAAATTTTGAGGAAACCAAAGGAAAAAGGAATCAAAAAGAATTATGGCGATATCGTGCTCTAGTTGGGGGTTTCTATATATTCAAGCACGAGTATATTTTTTTATTTAGAAAGAATTGATAATGACAACTACCCACGTGTTTATAGTTGATACGAACACTTTTAAATACCATTTAGAATATCTTTTTGCTGGTACAGGATCAAAGGAAAACTTTATTGATTTCAATAACTGTAAAGACTCTAATCTAAATCCTAAAACTGAAATTTCCCTTGTCGAAATGATCGCTGATTCCCAGAGAGTCAGAAAAGGCGACTTCATAGTTTTTTATTTACAACAAAACTTTAACGAGAGTGTATGGGAGGGAAAGTTTTTTGGGATATTTAAGGCAAAAGAAGATTTTTCATTTTTAGATAATAATGATGCAAATCAATTTTTAAAGCAACAACTTAATAAATCATTAACGTTTCGCACAATAATTGAGCCTTACGAGGTCTATTCTAAAGGAGTTACAGAATGGGAAGCGCTGGATGAAATAAAAAACTTATCATCCCCTAATCAGATGCTTTGGAGTTTAATTTACAGAAAGTTAAAAGGTAATCGCGGAAACACAATGATTACAATCTATGAAAGTGAACGACTCTTTAAATTGCTAAGAGACAAAAATAACCATCAGATTCTTTCAGAAAATAGTTTTTCTTTTGATCTTCAAAAACAAGAAATTATTATCACCGAATCAAAACATCTTTATTCCGGCAGAAAAGAAGTTATTAACATAATGCCAAGATTAATTAATAAGCTACTTGTTCGTATGGCTTTTGAGGCTCATCTACAAGCTTATATAGTCCAAAATATTGGGAGAGGGAAAAATAGAAGTTTGGATATTGCCCTGACTGACAATATTCAAATTGAATGGTTGGGTAATGAAGTATCTTGTGGTGTGGGAATGCAAAGAATTGATGTAATGCTTTCACTGGCAAAAGAAAATTCTAAAGTAGTAGTACCGATCGAATTAAAATCTGTAGAAGCAAAGCCAAAAGTCATAAATCAAATTCAAAGATATGTTGATTGGCTAGAGCAATATTATATACCTAATAGAATAAGTGATATTCAACCTGTATTAATTTCAAAGAAAATAGAAAATAAAACATCCGAGAATTATAAGTCTATTATCCAAAGTTTTTATCAATTTAACGAGAAAAACAAATGTTGTTACCCTTTGAAATACATAGAATTCGAATTAATTGAAAATAGTCTAAACTTTCAGGTAGTCAAATACTAGGCAAAAGCTTTATTTAATGTATATTTTAAATTAATTAATGTCTTTTTCAGAGCCTACCCCGCCCGCCCCTCACCCTCAGCCAGACCCAACGCAAGTGCATATTCCCGCCTTCATGCCCTTCTTTTGGCTGGGCTTAGCAGCCCTGCTGGGTTCGCTGGCGGCTGATGCCCTTCGCTTGCCCTGGGGCGCTTGGGCAG
>JAAYUT010000510.1 GCA_012517485.1 Candidatus Atribacter fermentans | reverse complement strand
TCCAACATATCCAGCAACGGAAGGGAAAATGTATACTTGAGCCTCAGGATGCACAACTAAATGGAGTCTCTGCGCTCTGGTCTGATAGGATCGACAAAATACCGGGGTAAAAGGGGCTGTTCCTATCGAAATCGGAGATACCCCTAAAAAGATATGCTCCATTATTGTATTTCCCGCAGCCGTAACTGACAATATTCGGTTTGGGTCATGCCCCGTTTTCTGACAAGCTTCCTGAATCAAGTCATTCATTGAAGATAACAATAATTCTTGAAGATTAGAGAGAGCACCTTGGTTATCTTGAATTGCTCTGAGTCGAGACAGTACATCAGCTCCAAAACTTGCTTGACGGTTTAAAGCTCCTGTTCGATAAAGAGTTGCTCCGGTTTCAAGGTCAAGAAGTTCACATGCCAAAGTTGTTGTTCCAATATCAAAGGCAATTCCTAAAAAAGATGCCTTTTTAAGGTTCGAGCTCATCCAGTATATCTGTTTTTCATCAAAACCTATTTCAAATTTCTTTTCATCTTGATTTTCAATGCGTGACAATTCCTGGAGAGCTTGAATTGTCCAGTTTCTAATAAAAGGTGATTTTGGTAATTGGTTCTCTATAATCTCTTCAAGAGATATAGATTGATTCAATGATGGTTTTTTGAGATGAACGTTAATTCTTTTTACTGGCAGTTCTTCTAAAAATGCCTCGCCCGATTCCGCTAAAACCTCTACTTTATGGATAATTGATTCGCGAAGATCAATTTCAACATCCCCTATTATTTGAGCTTGACAAGCCAAACGATATCCTTGAGATATCTTTTCTTTTAAATGCTTTGTTTCTTGTGAAGTAGGTTGGGTTACATTTCCTTTTAAAATTTTAATCAAACACTTTCCACAATAACCAAACCCACCACAATAGGCATTTATATCAATTCCTTCTCTTTGAAGTACCTCTAAAATATTTTCTCCAGATTTAGCTTCGAGTTCTCTATCAAACTGGTTAATCTTTATTTTTGGCATAATTATGACCTTCAATTTATAAAATTTTTAAAAAGTAAAAAGATTATTTTATTAAATTCTTATTCTATTTTTTCTCCCCTTTTTGGAGAGACATGGTCAAGAAGGAACTTCGCCATTTCTAAAAGTCTAACTGTTCTTTGGTTGAACGAAGTAACTATCTCATAAACTTGTTCGTCATCCTATTGGGTGTATTGTTCGACATGAGAATCTTATATGACACCGAAGGTGTCATCCTGAGCGGTGTTTTTCCTCGTGAGGATTTCATATCTTTGTATTTTACCATTGTTTTACTATCTAAATATAATCATTAAAATTTGAAAGGCATCCTCTCCACCGAAAAACGCCACCTCTCCAAGGAGGGAAATTGTTCTGTTCATCCCCCCATTGAAGGGGAATTCATTTGATGTTATTTACCGGATAGACCATCATGCTGCTTTTGCAGTAACAATTGACGATAAAAACCCAAATTCGACATGCTCGTGATTGTTGTTACATGAATCGGACGCAATACATTGCGCCCCTATATTTTTAATTCTTTTATAGGGGTTTGATTTATCATATCCATAGGTTTTTAAAATAGAAACAAAAGGCACCCTCCCCCCGCTAAGCGGCACCCCTCCAAGGAGGGGAATTGTTGAATATTCCCCCATTGAGGGGGGATTCAGGGGGGTGTGCCTTTATCTTTTTGTTCAATTTTTTACCCATTTCTTTATTTTCAGGATAGAACAACTCTGATAGTTTATCACTTTTG
>JAAYUT010000509.1 GCA_012517485.1 Candidatus Atribacter fermentans | reverse complement strand
TGAAAATCCAGAAACGGGAAAATCTTGGAAAGTTATGATGAAGGATGTTCCTGAATATCATCGTCAGGAAATTTCGAATCGCATCCTGGCAATTTTTAATGTTCTTTTTGGTTTTGGGTTTTATGGTGAAAAGAGAACTTTCAATGAAAAAGATGTCTATTTTCTTTTTCGAGATCTTATGCCTTGGTTTACTTTAGAGATTTATTTCCAGCCTCGTTATCAGGTGGCAATTGTTATTGATGATTTAGGATACAATCAAACCAATGTCGAGCTCTTTTTAAAACTTCCTCAAAAAATAACCTATGCGATATTCCCCCATCTCCCTCTTAGCCGTTCTCTGGGAGAAAAGTTTAGTGAGAATGGTAAAGAAATAATAATTCACCTTCCCATGGAAGCTTTGGATAATGAACAAAATAATAATGAGACTTTGATATTAAAAACCGGAGATGATGAAGCCCGGGTTAATGATATTATAAAAAGAGCCATAACCAATTTACCTACAGCGAAAGGATTAAATAATCATAAGGGTTCAAAAGCTACCCAGGATTCAAAATTGATGCGAAAGCTCATGCTCGCTTTAAAAAATTCGAATCTTTTATTTTTAGATAGTGTAACCAGTGATCAATCACAAGCTTATCATATAGCTCAAGAAATTGGGCTCGTTTCTTTTCAAAGAGATATTTTTATTGATGGGGATTCCTCGGTCGAATATATCAAACAAAAACTTTGGGAAGCAGTATCTTTAGCTAAAAAAAGAGGATATTCGATAGCTATTGGTCATGTGAAACCAGAAACTTATCAAGCTCTGGAATCTTTCTTCTATTCTTTTAATGACCCAGAAGTTGAGTTTGTTTTCCTTTCAGAATTAACTCACAAAAGCAAAAAGGAAAACCGAAACACTCCTTAGAAAAAGCTTCACCAAGAATTGATTTGAGTAAAAAACTCTTGTTTAAAAGCACAACATGAAAATTTTCTTTTGAATACTTTGATTCGAGGTGATTTCGAATAATGGATTATCCCGATACTCATCACTGTTTTCTTTGTGGAAATCTAAATCCAATGGGTTTTAAATTAAAGTTTAAGGAAGAGAGCGGGGATACGATTTCCGAAACGACTATTCCCTCCCAGTATCAAGGTTTTGATGGAGTCGTTCATGGGGGTATAGTTGCAACTTTTCTCGATGAAATAATGGCCCAGGCAGTCAAAAAATCTGGCCAAAGAGCCGTGACCGGAACCCTAACTGTGAAGTATCGCAAACCCTGTCGGACTGAAGAGCAAATCCAGATGAGGGGTCGTATAGTAGAAATCAATGGTAGAATTATTAAAGCCCAAGGTGAAATCATCCAAGACCAAGACGTCGTGGCTGAAGGGGAAGGAATTTTTGTTGTTCCAAGACGCGCTGAATCTATTGATAGCTAACAATGAAATGGTGGTCATGAGGAGGATTCTTTTTTATGGAAAAAACGGTTAGAGTACGGTTTGCCCCAAGTCCAACTGGCTTTCTTCATTTAGGAGGTGCCCGAACATCACTATTTAACTGGGCATATGCCAGGAAAATGGGAGGAGTGTTTATTCTCCGTATAGAAGATACTGATGTTGCCCGTTCTACAAATGAATCAGTAGAGGTAATTCTTGATAGTTTAAGATGGCTGGGATTTAACTGGGATGAAGGTCCAGAAGTTGATGGTCCTTATAAACCTTATTATCAAAGTATGAGACTACCGCTTTATCAAGAGCAAATACAGAAGTTGTTACAAACCGGGAAAGCCTATCGGTGTTTTTGTACGGCTGAAGAGTTAGCTGAACGTCGAGAAAAAGCGATGGCAGAAGGAAAAAATTGGCGCTACGATCGCAAATGTCTTCAACTTTCACCAACAGAAGTCGAAACCAGGTTGAATCAGGGAGCAAGTTCGGTAGTTCGTTTTTTAATTCCCGAAGGAGAAACGTCTTTTATTGACATGCTTCGAGGCGATGTGACCTTTAATAATGTTGAGCTTGATGATTTTGTTCTTTTAAAATCTGATGGAATGCCAACTTATAATTTTGCTTGTGTTGTAGATGATGCACAGATGAAGATTACTCATGTGATAAGAGGCGATGATCACATCTCCAATACTCCTCGTCAAGTCCTTCTTTATAAAGCATTAGGGTTTCCAGTCCCTCAATATGCCCATATTCCAATGATACTTGGAAAAGATAAAACCCGTTTAAGCAAACGGCATGGTTCCCCATCGGTTACTTATTATCGGGATAAAGGGTATCTCCCTGATGCGATGGTGAATTACTTAGCCCGATTAAGTTGGGCATCTGGAGAAGAAGAGAAAGAGATATTTACTCGTCAGGAAATCATTGAAAGATTCTCTTTAGACCAAGTAAGCAAACATTCGGCGGTTTTTGATTTGGATAAGCTCAATTGGATGAACAGCGTTTATATCCGAGAGGCCAATCAATCAGTATTGGTTCAAATTTTAATAGAAATTTTAATTCGGGAACAAATCATAAAACCTGAT
>JAAYUT010000508.1 GCA_012517485.1 Candidatus Atribacter fermentans | reverse complement strand
GCAAGGAATCCTCCAAGAGTTACTAGGACGATAAAAATCAAAGTCTCCACCAAGAAAAATCGTAGACTACCTGCAGAATTGAATACCAATCCTAAAATAATTCCTATAATAATGCTTGCTGGTAACGTATTCTTGTATTCTCTGTTCCTGATCAAATGATACAGAAATCCTATCAAGACTAAGAAAATTAGGAAATAAACGCTTATATCTGTAGTGGTTGTTGTAACGGTACTTATCATTGTATCTCCTTCAGATAATTTGATAAAAAAACTTTAAAATTTAGAAGTCAAATATCTTCTCCCTTGCTATTTTAGCATCTTCATTATAAGGATCCATCTCTAAAGCCTTATCAAAACATTTAATTGCTTCTTCATATTTGCCTACATCTGCCAATATTTCTCCCTTGGTACTCCAAAATAAAGGGTAGCCAGAATCAATTTTTCCAAAGCCTTTTCAGCACATTTCAGTGCTTCTTCATGTCTTCCCAAATGGCAAAGAATACTTCCTTTATTATTCCAGGCGATAGGACTTTTAGAATTAATTTCAATAGATTTATTGACATATTCTAACGCTTCATCATATTTACCTAGTTCATCGAGCACACCTCCCTTATTTGACAGTGCCGTAGCAGAATTAGGATTTAAACTCAAAGACTGATTGAAATATCTTATTGCTTCTTCATACTTTTCCAACCTGAATAAAATTGTCCCAGCGCCATTTGAAACCATCCAATCGTTTTTATCGAGTTCTAAAGCTTCATCAAAGTATTTCGATGCTTCATCATATTTTCCCAGTTCTTGAAAAGTATCAGCTTTATAAATCAAACCTATCGTTAGTTCAGGATATTTTTTCAATGCTTTATCATAATAAGATAATGCCACATCATATTTTCCCAGTTTACTCAAAATATGACCTTTATTAGCCAAAGCCGCAGCAAAGATTTTCTTTCCATCCACACCTCTTTTTTGTTTATCATAATATGTCCTATCTTCATCAAAATCAGATACTAAAGCCATATTAGCGGATTTCAATGCTTCATCATACCTATGCAAACTTGTAAGAACGAACATTTTAACGTTCAATACAGAGAGGTTGTTTGAATACTTTTCTAATGATTTATCAAAATATTCAAGAGTCTTAAAATTGTTTCCTGTCTTGAAGAACTCTAATCCTTTTAATTGACACAAAATAGCATTCCATTCCCGGGTAGCGAAGTATAAAAAGAAAAATACCACTAAACATACGACAAAAGCCCCTATAAATGGTGTTAAATCTCCTCCAACGGATGGATAGAAATTATATATTAAACCAGTGCCCAGAATTGCAGCAACTATAGTTAAAAGAATATCCCTGCGATAATAATTTAAACCTTCGAAAATACCTCCCAATATAATGGGTAAAATCAGGAAACTAATAAAATTAGGCAATATATAGACTAAATAAAGACCCAATAAAATACTAAGTATCATGACTACTCTTGGAAATGATAGATTCATTAGAAACCTCCATACCGGAATCTTCTCTTAAAATTCTATTATAAAATTGTGAAATTTATTATATAATACTTCTTATATCAAAATTATCACTAAAAAATGAAACCACAACCAAAAAGTAATACAATAAAAAAAACAACAATAGTGAAAAACTTAATTACCTCCACAACGACACAATAATTGAATTCCGGAGTTTGACCTTTCTATCGAATATGAGAATAGCATTTGAAGTATTAAAATCAAGACTAAGTAAGCTAAAATTCTCAACACGAGTTATGATTTAGATGATAAAATCTCTTCTTTCGCCTTTTTAGCAGGTTCAAAATCAGGATCTATTTCTAAAACTTTATTTAAACATTCTAAAGCTTCATGATATCTCTCTAATTTTCCCAAAACTTCACCTTTATTAATCAATGCAATAATAAATTTTGGATCTATTTCTAAAGCTTTATTATAACATTTCAGTGCCTCATGATACTTCTTAAGATGTTGTAGGGTAACTCCTTTATTGTTCCATGTATTGCTATGCATTGGATCCATTTCTAATACCTCATCATAGCATTTCAACGCCTTATAACACTTTTTAAGCCTATAAAGAACATCTCCTTTGTTAAACCATGCATCAACGTACGTTGGATCCATTTCTAAAACTTTATCAAAACATTTTAACGCTTCATCATAACGTTTCAAATTAGAAAGAGTAATTGCCTTACCATTCCATACATATTTATGTTTTGGTTCCAACTTTAAAGCTGTATTGTAACATTCTAAAGCATCTTCAGAACGTTTTAAATTATTAAAAACTCTACATTTGTTAATTAATGCATTAATATCTGTAGGATCTAGTTTTAAAGATTTATCATAGCATTTTAATGCTTCTTCAAAACGTTTCAACTTATAATATACATTTCCTTTATTAAACCAATAGCCTGGACAATCAGGATCCAGTTCTAATGCTTTATCATAACTTTTTATCGCTTCACCAAAACGTTCCAACTTAAAAAAAATATTACCCTTATTAGACCAAGCCTCATGTTCAAGAGGGTTTATTCTTAATATCTCCTCATAATTTTCAAAGGCTTCTAAATATCTTTCCTGTTGAATCAACCTGAAAGCTTCTTTATACAAAGATTTCTTCTTAAACTTATCTAAAAACCCCATAAACTATACACATCCCCAGATAAACTAATATGTCCTTAAAATTTATAAACAATCCCTAATTTTTGACTAACTTCTATGTAGAGTCATCCTATTTGAACTTATCCTAATAACCGTCGTACCATTTTCATTTGTAACATTCACTTCAAGATCATTAGTCTCATTATCAATCGAATTATCATAATACAACTGAAGCGGAAGAGAAAGTATTAAAAATCCAGTCATAGCCCATATCAGAAACTTAGCTAAACGACCCGGATCACTACCACCACCTCCTGTCCCCCAATTTTGATCTATATTAAAATCTTCTTCAAACGTACCATCTGGATTAACTTTAATTGGTGACAAATTTATTTTTACTGACCAGCTTTCACTTTCTAATAACAGGTCAGAAATTCCATCCCATATTACTCGTGTCTCTTCTTTTAGATTATTTATGTCTTCTAGATTTCTTAGCACGTTTTTATTATCTATTATGTATTCATTTGATTCATCCCATACTCCTTGTGGTGGTCCTCCTATTCCAAGAGATTGGAGCATCACATCCCACATTTGATCAAGTAAATTGTTATTTCTTAGATATTCCGCTGTATTGAACATACCGTTCTGTTCAGCTTCTTCTATTGCGTATGGTTGAATAGCATCAAGAAATATTATTGGGGCCATTATTAAAAGTACAGGTGGTACAACATAACTCAAAGCAAAACCTGCAGATTGCACAACTGTCGTACCGATAACGCCGATTAAAATTGAAACTTTACTAATTTTATTAAAACTCTCCGGCCGAGCATCTGGATCATCACTGCTCATATTCTCAGCCTGTTCAATGATATGATCAGTGATTTGATCGTGGAAACAGTAGACGCCACTGATTCCATTGGCTACATCCCGGACAATACCTGTTTCTGGATCAAGTATGAGGATTAGATCATCTTTATTCTGGATTTTATAGATGATATAACCGTTACTGTAAAACAATTCTGGTATTTGACCTTGCAGGATGCGTTCCCCTATGCCCATGGTCACAGAACCAATGCTGTCCGGGTCCATAACTTCATTTTCAAGGGGTGAAAATGCAGCAGAACAGGCGAAACGGAAAGCCCAAACATTAGCCTCGTCTCCAACTACATCCATTCCCATCCGGTGATCCATCTCACCGGTCATATAGGTGGAAGCTGCATCATCAACTACCGAAACCATCACTGGAGTGGTACGACTCCAAGTCACATTAAATTCACTGGCCGCCTGATCCGCCACCATATCATGAGCTTTAATCACAAGTAAAGAGGCGAGGAAAGTTCCGTAGGCGGCTTTCATCGCACCCGGAGCATACAATGACTTTTTATCTAACCAGTACTGTAGTATACTGTCAGTTACTTTGGTGGTGGCGATGGCGAAGCTTTTAACACCTTCATATCCTGCGTTTCCATCTTCAGTGTAACCATTGAAGTATATCATGGGACTTATCCGGACTATGGGGTTTCCTGGGAAGTTTATGCTTAAGGTTTCGTTGTTGTCTGGATCAACGAATGATATTGTTTGTGCTGCATCTCCGGGGTAGGACATTCCAAAAACCACGAAATCTACGAAGTAACGTCGATTGTTCTTAATAAAGGCTATTTCATTGTTTGTGAAATTGTACTGCTGCTTAACACCAAACAGTATAAAATCTTCTAACTGATTAACAGTTAAGTTTTCCAGATGGTTTGCGTCAATAATCATTTGTAAATATTGATTCGGCACAAATGTAGTAGACCCCACAGGGTTTAAAAACAATCCATTAATATAACTGATTTGATTGAAAACCTCTGCAGAATATGATCCTTTATAGGTGAGATAGGCTGCATTAACCACATTTTTTCTCACCACCACATTTCCATTCACGATTAAATCTATTTGGGCTCGAAATAATCCGGTTTCCTTCCATAACACACTAACCCAAGCCGTAGAACTATTCAACGGTAGTGTATAGTTAAAATTAAGCAGATCATTGGTGGAAGTATCTATAGCACCACTCATAACAGTAGTAACGGCTTGGGCAAGCCAATCCACCCCAGTATAAACACCTTCATCATCTACTACAGCTATAACACCAGTAACCAATTGAACATTAGGATCCAACACCAGAGTGGAGGATGCCTTACCATTTCGAGTATATAATGGGGTGGTGATAATACCATATTGAGATACAAAATCCACAGGTATGCCATCAGGAATACGTCCCTGAGGTGAAGTATCCTCACCATTACTATTATGGGTTAAATCAGCAGTTATAGTGGACTCATAGACTTTTCCGTTTGAAACCTTGTGGGAAGTGGGGTTGACTTTTAAAACAAGATATGGTGTGAATTTTTCCAGAAGAATCCAGCTAGGTGGCTGAGAAGTTCGACTTGATTCATAGTCTTTATAGTAGATGTCACATGTATCTGAATTTGTCCAACCATTATAGTTAGTATTCAGTACTGGTGAGTTTGAACCCCACCAGTTGTTAGTGGCATCAACAGCTCCAACATACATAAAGAGACCGGTATTATTATTTCCTATAATCCTATTGAAATGTATGTTTGCATTGGTAGTATCAGCATAAATCCCAATATCATTACTGGTTATATCGTTTTCAAGTATCTGAATAGTCTCTGATCCTGAAGAAGCACCGTAAAGATCGCTTGTAATGTAGAATCCATTTGTATTATTTCTTATTGAATTCTGGGTGATCCTATTGTAAAAGGAATCAGAATGCATCCCAAAGCAATATTCATTATATTCCCACCAAACATAATCAAAGATTTCGGGATCACTTAAATAATAAGAACTGTAGTATTCTTCAAAACTTACACACCAGGCAGGTACAAAAACACCATTCGCATTATCCATTATGAAGTTACCATCGACTTGATTATAAGATGAATCTAAAAGATACACACCATAATAATTATTTTTTATAGTGTTGTTAATTATGGTGCAGTTATCAGCAGATTTAAGGTGTATACCTGCAGGATTTAGAGGTTCTCCTAGTTCATTGGTTTGATTTGCCCCAACAATTGTGAAACCTTGAATTATTGAACCACTACCACCAGAATTTACAGTGAACACAGAAAGTGATGGATCAACAGCTTGCACAGTAACATCACCATTAGAGATGGGTTTGATGACAAGTTTTTTATTAACAACAATATTCTCTGTGTAAGTTCCCGATCTCACTTCAATGATATGGCCATTCGAAGTCAATGAATCATTTACAGCGGCTTGTATGCTGTTGTAGCCTTTACCGGTGTTGATATTCCCTACCGGTGAGAAGATGTAGTAGACTGTCTGGATGGGTGATTGATTGCCTAAACTGTCCCTCGCCATAAACTTCAACGTGGTTGTAGCGAAGATAGAGATAGGAGTAGTATACCGAGTGCTGGAGGTAGTGGGCGTATTACCATTGGTTGTGTAATAGATGACAGGATTTGGATCTATGTCATCCGTAGCAATTAAAGTCACATTTTGTGTAGTGTTAAAGACCCCTGATCTGAGGTTGGTGGTCACTATGGGTAGATTATCCATGGTGTAGGTTCTAGTTTGAACCGCAGCAACGTTACCTGCACTATCCCTCGCTATAAACTTCAATGTGGTTGTAGTAAAAATAGTGATAGGGGAGATGTATCGGGTGCTGGAAGTAGTAGGCGTGCTGCCATTAGTTGTGTAATAGATAAATGGACTAGAATCAACATTATCGGTAGCAGTTAACGTGATATTTTGTGTGATGTTATAAATTCCGGTTGCTAGGTTGGCTGTGACGGTGGGTGGTGTTTTGTCGATAGTATAGGTTCTAGTTTGAACTGCAGCAACATTACCCGCAACATCCCTTGCCATGAACTTCAACGTAGTAGTGGTAGAAATAACAATGGGAGCAGTATATTTAGTACTGGAAGTTGTAGGTGTACTCCCGTTAGTGGTGTAATAGATAGCAGGATTAGAATCCACGTTATCTGTGGCAGTTAAAGTCACACTTTTAGTAGTATTATAAACTCCTGTTGCCAGGTTGGCGGTTACGGTGGGTTTAGTAGTGTCTATGGTGAATTTGCTGGTGAACGCTGTGGCTAGTGTGTTACCCGCTGTGTCAGTAATGCTGCCCGTG
>JAAYUT010000507.1 GCA_012517485.1 Candidatus Atribacter fermentans | reverse complement strand
TGAGACATTATTGGTCCAATTTGACCCTGAGAAAATAGGATATCAGCTAAATTCCCTTTTAATAATCGAATACTGGAATTCGATGAACGATTGGAAATCAAATCGCCATTGTTTAGTTGTCCCCGAATTTCATTTCCATAAAATTTTTCTGAATTAATAAGTTCAACTCCACTTTTTTTCTCCTGTAAGGAAGAAATTGTTCCATCCCCTAAAATTTTTATCGAATAAAAATCATTCCGGTAATTATAAAAGGAAAGATCAATCTCGATTGGATCTGATGGAATAGATTCACCAACTTGAATCATATAAGTTTTATATCCAAACCCTGGTATATCGGTCCGAAAAAGGACCTCACATTTTTTTATACTTTCATCTTCCCAGGTTTCTTTTTCAATGAGCTGCATTTCTTGTTTTTCTCCCTTAAAATTAAAAAGCTGAAAAGAAGAATACTTCCCTTTTTCAAATTGGAGAGTAATCCTTTCCACCGATTTGCGAGGTCGTGAGAGAGTGTTATAAAGAACCAAAGCTTCCCCTAATGTTATCCAACGAGTGTCAATCTGTTCAGCTAACTCAATTCCAACTTTATTGGTAATCATTTCTGAACTTTTTATAGCCTCATCCAACCATAAGAGAGATTTTCTTTTTAAATCAGTAGTTTCAATCCAATACACATCATGGTGTTGGGAAGAAAGAATCTTTTTCCAAATTTCATTAAATTGTCCAAGGTTTTCAGATGTTCCATTTAGAATCCAATTCATAGCATTTAAAGCTTCCGCTTGGAGAACAGCTATTTCAGCTTTTTTGTTTTTACGAGACATTTCTTCTGCCCAAACCCCTTCGATATATGACCAATAGCTATAGAGGTTGGCTGCTGAGGTTATCGATGAAGATTGCAAGCGTTGATGAAGAGCAGATCCAAGTAAAGAAAATTCCCCGGTATTATCTCTTTCTAAATAATATTCATCATCTAGTCTTTTCATGTCAGGATTTTCAATTAAAAGCGTTGGTACATTGATCGGGTCTTTCTGCTTCTCCCTCTCCATGAATGACTCAAGGGGTGACACAATATCGGTTTTTCTTTTTCTGCTATTGGGACGACTATACCGATCGAAAACATCATATATTTCTTTCGATTCACTGGGAGCTGGCATGGAGAGATAGAGCGGGATGATTGTTCCATCTAAACCTTTCCAATAGGTAAAATCTTCACCATTAACATACTCAATAACTCCAAAATGGACAGATATTTCTGGTGATTCATTTTCCACAAAGCGAATTATATAGGGAAAACGGGGTGGCACTGCAATTGAATACCCATAGGCATTGAGGAGTTGAGGAAGTTGATCATGTAAACCAGTTTCCTGATGGAAGAAAATATCAATTTCATACCCTAACAATTTCCGAAAGACATCTTTCCCATATTGAATTTGTCGTAAACTTGACTCTGATCCATATACATGACAGTGGGATTGGGAATAGTCCCCACCCACGAACCCGAGCTTTCCAGCTTTAACATACTCCTTCATTCGTATAATAAGGGCGGGATCACATTTAGCAACATCTTCAAGCTCTCTTCCCGATATTTCGAAGTCAATGCGAAGATGAGGGAATTTATCCAAAGAGTCAAATACATCCTTAAATTTTTGAATATAAGTGGGTAAATCTGGATCACCCCAGGGTGGAATTCTTTCTAAAACATCAGGAACTCCTCGATCTTGAACCAAAAGTGGCATTGGATGCTGGCAGCATACCCAAATCCATTTCTTATTTTTTTTCATTATTTAATCACCTCCTCATTTCCTGATTAATTTTCGTTATTCTTTTAGACTGGTCATCGCAATTCCTTGTATAAAGAAACGCTGAGCAAAAAAGAATATGATAAAACAGGGAAGCGTTGCCAAAATAGCATTGGACATCAGAAAGCTCCAATTAACGTTATACTGATCCATGAATAGATTTAAGCCCAATTGTACGGTGTATTTTTCTTTGGAGTTTAAAAAAACTAAGGGAACAAAGAAGTCATTCCAATTATACATAAAAGAAAATATGGCAATAGTTGCCAAAGCTGGTTTAGAAAGTGGAAGGTAAATCCTCCAAAAAATACCTAAAGGACCACATCCATCAATTTTGGCTGCATCGGCAATTTCATTGGGAATTCCCAAGAAAAATTGTCGGAGAAGAAATATATAGAATCCACTTCCTCCCAAAAAAGCTGGTACAATAATTGGCCAAAAATTATCAACCCAGCCAAATTTTCGAAAAAGAATAAACCGTGGAACGATGGTCACCTGCAAAGGAAGTAGCATAGTGGAAAGAACTAAAATAAACCATATTTCACGACCATAGAATTTGAAACGACTGAAGCCATAAGCCACGAGAGCCGAGGTAAGAACATCGCCAATCATGCAACT
>JAAYUT010000506.1 GCA_012517485.1 Candidatus Atribacter fermentans | reverse complement strand
GAGAGCGGACGATTATCAAAACAAGAAGGAAGACGAAAACCAAAATCAACCAAGGCTTTTTTTCGAGATCGGTCACCAGCTAACATTCCATGAATTTGAGGAATGGCAACATGAGATTCATCAATGAATAATAGAAAATCTCGAGGAAAATAATCAATGAGCGTATAAGGTGGCTCTCCTGGCTTTCTTCCATCTAAATGGCGGGAATAGTTTTCGATTCCTGAGCAATAGAAGGTTTCCCTTAGCATTTCTAAATCATAACGGGTTCGCCTTTCTAAACGATCAGCTTCGATTAGTTTTCCCTGGGAGAGAAAAATCTTGAGCTGATCTTGTAATTCCATCTCGATATTCCTCAAAGCGATATCAAATTGGTTTCGGTCAACGAGATAGTGCTTTGCTGGATAAACGAAAATTTCAGGCAATTTATTGAGGGTCTTTCCACTCACTGGTTCGAAGATTTTTATGCTTTCAACTTGATTCCCCCAGAATTCAAAACGAATGGCGGTCTCACTATATGCCGGAAAAATTTCTATAGTATCCCCTTTCATTCTGAAGCAACCCGAAGTGAACTCAATTTCATTTCTTTCGTAAAGAAGATCAACAAGACGATGGGCAAAGGCATCCCTATTCCAAGTATCATCAATCCTGACATGGAATATCCTCTTTCGATATTCTTCCGGAGAACCGATACCGTAAATGCAGGATACCGATGCAACGACCACGACGTCATTGCGCTCCATAAGAGCACTTGTTGCAGACAATCGGAGGCGATCGATTTGTTCATTGATGGATGCATCTTTTTCAATATAAAGATCATGCTCGGGAACGTAAGCTTCTGGTTGGTAATAATCGTAATAACTCACAAAGTATTCTACGGCATTATTGGGGAAAAATGCTTTCATTTCACTGTAAAGTTGGGCTGCTAACGTCTTGTTGGGAGATATGATGAGTGTTGGCCGTTGGTAATGTTGTATAACATTAGCCATAGTAAAAGTTTTCCCCGATCCGGTAACACCTAATAAGGTTTGATACCGAAGATGGTTTGAAATACCTTTCTTCAGTTTTTCGATAGCTGAGGGTTGATCTCCCCGAGGCTGGTAATCGGAAACTAATTGAAAGCGTCCTTTGGTTGGCACAAGATCACCTAATTTTATCATCGACATGGCCGAGTTTTTCTATTGGAAGTTGACAGGTTAACGCTATTTTTTGTTGAAGATTCTCAAATGTTGTATCATTTTCGATAATAATATGAGATCGCCGTCGTAAACAGGATATAAATTTTTGACTTTTCATTCGAGAACGAATTTCATCAGAAGATAAACCTTTTTGAGAAAGGCGAATAAACCTCTGCTCCTCAGGTGCTTCAACAAAAATCAAACAATTGACTAAGGGAATCAGTCCAGCTTCAAATAAGATTGCGCCATCAATAACAATCATAGCTGAGGGAGGTTGGTGAAGTATTATTTTTTTTAACTGGTTTTTCAAAATGGGATGGCTTATACGATTGAGGAGAAAAAGAAATCTCCAACTTTTAAAAACCACTCTTCCAAGCTTTTTGCGCTGTAATTCCCCTTTGTGGTCTAAAAATCCTGAACCAAATGCGAGAACGATTTCTTTCCATACCTGCTTTCCTTTCTGAGAAAGATCGCGAGATAGATTATCGAGGTCAATTATTGTTGCCTTATACTTCCTCAGTTCATGAGCAACCGCTGATTTTCCTGAACCGGTAGCCCCACCAACTCCAATGATTGGAACCGAATCTTTTATTTTACCCATTTCTATACTGTTTTAACCCGAATAAATATTGATATATTCCTGAATCGGGATTTTCCAAGAAAAGTCTGAGGTCATAGCATTTTTAACCATGACTTTCCAGAGTTCAGGAGCAGTATTATACCAGTTTAGAGCCCGTTCCAGGGCCAAAATAAATTCGTCTGGCCGATAATTGTCAAACTGAAATCCATTATTCAGAAATGGGTTGAATCGATAATCAATCACTGTATCAATCAGTCCACCAGTTCTTCTCACTATTGGGATTGTTCCATATCGCATGGCGATCATTTGACTAATTCCGCAAGGTTCAAAGCGAGAAGGCATTGCCAACATATCAGATGCTCCATAAACGAATCGGGCTAAACCATCGTTAAAGGTCGTTTCGACATGAAGGTTGGGATATTTTTTAGCATATTCGGTCAAGGAATTTTCATAGGCAGCTTCTCCTACTCCCAGGAAAAACCAACGCAGAGGGAGATTAAAGATTTTATCTGGATCATTTAAGATAAGATCCAATCCCTTTTGTTCAACTAATCGGGAAATAAAAGCAATGAGTGGTAATGAGGTGTTCTTTCCTTTTAAGTCAGGAAAAAACTG
>JAAYUT010000505.1 GCA_012517485.1 Candidatus Atribacter fermentans | reverse complement strand
TCTTTCTGGAATACTTTCAATATCTTGAGAAAATACAATTCCAACATCGATATCGGCTAAAGGGTCATTGATTTCTACTTTTTCTCCATTGAGGAGCTTTAATGAATTTTCTTTCTGTGAGTCAAATAAATAGACCAAAGCAATATTATATTTTTGACAAAAGTCTCTTAACCTTTTCATGTTTTTATTATAACAAAATTAAAAGATGTTATGCAGGATACATATTTAGAGGGAAGGGATTTTTAAAAGACCGAGGGGGAGAGGGGGAGAAGTAAATTCATGACACATTATAAGAAGATTTACTTATATTATTATTGATTTATAATTATTATAAAGTAAATTCTAAATAGAGAGGTAAAGAATGAAAGGTTCTAAGGTTTCAAGTAAGGGGCAAGTTACCCTGCCAATTGAAGCAAGAAAGCATTTAAATATTCAACCCGGTGTTCGAGTTCGGTTCGTTCTTGAAAAGAATAGCATTCGAATAGTAACAGTTGAAAGTGGAATTGAGGCTTTGAGGGGAACCATTCAGGTAAGTGAACCACAGGATTTTAAAGTCGTTCGTCACCAAGCAATGAAAGAGCTCGCCAATGAAAGAAATACCCATCATTGATGCCAATATTATTCTCCGTTTTTTAACCAACGATATTCCAAAACAAGCTGATCATTGTACAAAATTGTTAAAACGTATTGAATCCGGTTTGGAAGAGGTTTGGCTTCCTGATTTAGTCCTTGCTGACATTGTATGGACTCTTGAGAAATTCTATAAACAACCAAAACAAAGAATCCAAGAGTTACTTATTGCTATCCTGGAATTAAAAGGTCTCCGCCACAATAACAAGAAAATTTCTAAATTAGCTTTTCAACTTTATGTTGAAAAAAACATTGATTGGACTGACGCCTTCGTTGCTGCTCAAATGATTACTCAAAAGAAATTTGAAATTTATTCCTATGACAGTGATTTTGATAAAGTTGATGGTATTAATCGGTTAGAACCGTAATACCGTGAACGGTGAACGGTGAACCGTGATCCGCTACTCCCGTTATCACCTGCTTAAATTTTTTCCTCTTCCCTTGAACTTTAATGCACCCGATTAATGTATCGACATGCCATAGCATGTCGAATTTGGATTTTCATTCCCAACTGGCACCACGAAAGTGGCATGAGGGTCTATCCTGAAAATACCGTGAACCGTGAAGTGTGAACCGTGATCCGCTACTCCCGTTATCACCTTCTTAAATTTTTCCTCGCCCCTAGAGAGAGTTGTAGGTGAGAGGGAAGGCATTTTCATACTCATGTGGTGCTGCAGAGCAGCATGAGGGTCAATCCTGAAAATCTATCCTGAAAACTTACGAGCATGATAAATAAAGCCCCTTAAAATATTTATTTAAGATTGGGAGGTGCAATTTACTGCCAACGACTACGGGATGAACCGATTAGATTCCTGTATTTTTTTAAATAAGATATAATAGTAAAAGATCTTTCTAAAGAAGCATGGAGCTAGATAATGCAAAATAATACATTTGTTTTTACTGGTGTCATTATAAAAGAAAATAATGTATTTAGTTCGATTTGTATCGAAATTGATGTCGCTTCTGAAGGGCTGACTCCAGAAGAAGCCAAGTCGAACCTTATAGAAGCGGTATCTCTTTATTTAGAATCAGTAATTGAAAATGGTCTACCGGTTTTTCGACCAGTTCCTAAAAATGAAAGTCCTCTTGTGAAAAGTCTGGATCAAGTGACCGAAGTATTTGATATTAAAATATCACTTGATGTAAAGGTTTATGTCTGAATTTCTTTCTCTACGTCCCCAGCAACTCATTCGAGCTCTTAAGAAAGCCGGCTTTAGCATTGAAAGAACCAAAGGAGGCCATATCCAGATGAAAAGAGGAAATCTTCTTGTGACCATCCCCCTACCATAATCGAGATCTTTCACGAAGTACTCTCCAATCAATCCTTCGTCAATCCCGATTATCAATCGAAGAGTTAAAGACTCTTTTGTAAACCCAATTAATTCTAATTTGGAATTTTGGGATCTATCCTGAAAATACCGTGAACTGTGAAGTGTGAACCGTGATCCGCTACTCCCGTTATCACCTTCTTAAATTTTTTCCTCTCCCCTAGAGAGAGTTGTAGGTGAGAGGGAAGGCATTTTCATCCTCATCTGGTGCCACGAAAATGGCATAAAGGTTTATCCTATCCTGAAAATCTATTTGGGGGCATGATAAATCAAGCCCATACAAAAGATTAAAAATTGTTGGGGCACAATTCATTGTGCTCATTCTTTAATTAATGAAGCAACATACTATGGCATGTCGAATCTATTTCATAAAAGCAGAAACGGTTAAAGTTCCGAGAAAATAAAGGCACACCCCTCTGACCCCCCTCGATGGGGGAATGAATTCAACAATTTCCCTCTGTGGAGGGGTGCCGCTTCGCATCGGGGAGGGTGTTTTTTATCTTTTGGTTATCCTGAGATAATACGAAAGAAACAGATATAAAAGATGAGATCCTCACGGCTTCGAAAAGCGAAGCCTCAGGATGACGTCAGTTGCGTCAGATGATGCCTTCGAAACATCAAACAATGAAACCTTGGAACATCATTTTTCACTACTATTTTCTATTCGGCTTACGGTTCACCGTTGACCGTTCACGGTTCAAGGTATTTTCGGGAAAGAAGAGTTGAACTGACGGATGGATTGTTAAATCAATTTAAATTTTATAAAATGAAAAGAATAAAGTAGAGAGGTTCTAAGTATGGCGAGAACATCGGTTGAAAAAAGAGTGACTGATTTAGAAAATACATTAATACAGATGGTCTATCAGTCGAAATAGACGGATATTCGCTTTGCTGCGTTTGTTGACGAAATGGCTGTATTTAAGAACGAGGTGAAGGTCTTCAAATACAAGATGGTGACCTTTAAAAATGAGACGAAGGTATATATGGAGCGATTGGATAGTATTACAGCTGATATGAACCGAAAATGGGAAGAATTAGCGATTAAAATGGGTACTATCGATAAAGATATCGTTGCCCCTGGCTTCCCTTTTCTAATTGAAAAAACTTTTAATTTTTCTGTAGAAGATATTGGCGTCCGAAGGAGAATAAAAGACCAAGAAGGTAATTCCTGGGAATTTGATGT
>JAAYUT010000504.1 GCA_012517485.1 Candidatus Atribacter fermentans | reverse complement strand
TTACCGAAGTGATATTCTTCAGGCCAAACCTGTTTTCAATATCAGCCTTCATTCCGGGTGAGAGGGCAATTATATGTGTTGCCGCCATGTAGCATCTTTTCTCAAACCAGTAAGCAAGATTTATTAAAAATCTGTTGTGAATTATTCCTAGTTCTATTGCCACTTCTGGCCAAAGGTCACGTACTTCAAATATAAATTTTCTACCGCGCAGGTAATGTGCAAGCAATCCGGGAAAACCAACCGTAATAGGCCCTGAAGAAGCGATAACCACATCGGTCTTTAATGTCAGTGCATACCAGGAAGACACCGACATATACTGTACAAAAGACCATATACGTCTTAATATGGATTGTCTGTTATCGATAGAAACATTTATGATTTTTACATTTACACCATTATAACACTGGTTTTCAATGAACTTTTTTGCTCTGATATCTGATTTGGCATAGATGCCGGTAATTACTGTTACATTATGGCCCTTTTCAACCCACCTTTTAGTGAATTCATAAACCCGTGTGCCATAAGAGCCTTTGGGGGTAGTAAAATACTGGTAGAAATAAAGGATTTTCATTCAGAATAATTTCTGAAAATGCTTAAGCTTTCCTGCTTTTGTACGATCAATCTTGTCTACTCTTTTAAATTCACATTCAAGACCCGGTTCGAGATACAGGTCCACCTTCTTCCTTATTTTTCTTTTTTGATTTTCATGCAACTCTTGTGAAGCGACATATTCAAAAATGAAATGGTCAGGCCTCGTTTGTTTTATAATAAATTCTTTCAAAAAACCACCTTGTTCAAGAAGGCTCTTTGAAATGTAATAGAAAGTAAGGCCTGGCGACTTCTTTCCACTTGGCAGAACGGCAATGTCATTTGTACGTCCTATAAGGCTTTCCAGAATCTGGTTATTTCCTTTCTTTTCTCTTTTGATTCTTACTATATCCCCAATCTCATATCTGATAAAAGGCATTGCTTTATTATATAGAGAAGTGACAAGAAGCTTACCTTCATTGCCGTTCTCCACCGGATTATTATTATCATCAACAACTTCAAAATACAAGTTCTCGTTTGTCATTATCCAATCCAAGTCTTCATCTTCAAATGCAATCAGATCAAGTTCAGCGGCACCATACTCGTTTACAACTTTTACACCAAAAGATTTTTGCATCACAAAACGATCCTCCGGAAAACAGATTTCGGATGTTGTAATACAAAGCTTAAGTGTTGGGCATATATCTTTAAGTACAAAGCCTCGGTTTGTGACATGCTTTGCAAAGAGTACAAGCGAACTGGAGTAACCGTTAAGATACTCGAAAGGCTTAGTGGTAAAAGTATGTAAATATTTGTCCAGCACTTTCTCAGAGAGGTCAAAAACAGGGAATCTGACTCTGTTAGACAATTTATCTTTAATTTTCTCATTAATATAACCCCTGGAATTAAGAGGGATGCCAAAAAATCTTGCCTGCAGAGAATGATTTGGATCAATCCCATGACGGTTATAGCGATTCATTATTACTGCCCAGGTCATTGCATGAGAAAATTTATCTTTTGCAAAGTAAAAAGGATGACCTGATGAACCTGATGTGCTATTAAGATAAACATTTTTTAAGGTAAAACCATCAGACAGCCTCTCTGAAACATTAACCTGAACTGATTGTTTAGTCATAACCGGGATGTCGTTCCAATCCTTTATCAAACGTGAGCCAAGAAACTGTCTGTAGTGAATGTTATGCGTTTTATGAAATTCAAATATGCTGTGACGAAGCTCATCGGTTTCCCGTATAAATTGATCCTTATTTAAGGATTGTCTAATATTAAGTTTTAAGCTCGCGATATCTATTGGATAACCCTGAACTTTTAGTGATGTATTGAATAATTTCATGACTGACAAAGGAGAAATTATAAATATTGGCTTTAACGTAATGCCCTATTTATTCAGTTATTAAGTAATTCCAGCCAATCGTTCTTAATCTTAACCCAGTCAAAACTTTCAGCCTTTCTTCTTGCATTTTCTGATAATATAGCTGCCAGGTCCGGATCAGCTATCAATTGTTTTACCTTTTCAGTCATTGTGTGGCTATTTCCAGGCTGAAGCAGCATGGAATCAATACCATCTTGTAATAGATAAGGCACCCCTCCCGGATTTGTAGTTATCACGCAAAAACCAAGGGCCATTGCCTCTATAACGCTGACAGGAGTGTTGTCAACATTGGTGGTGTTAATAAAGAAATCATAGTTTTCCGACAATTTTATCCATTCCTCCCTTGAGAGTTTGCCGGTTATTGTAACATGTTTCGCGATTCCTATTGAATTAATAAAGGTTTTAAACTCATCCATGCTTCCGTCCTTGTCAGGACCTACCATGCATAATTCAGCATCAGGATGACTCTTCAGAAGTTCGGCCAGAACATCTGCAGCCATATTGGGATTGTACTGCCT
>JAAYUT010000073.1 GCA_012517485.1 Candidatus Atribacter fermentans | reverse complement strand
GCTAAGTTTCTGGAACAAAGAATAGTTGGCTTCGGTTAAACCGCCCCATATAAGCAGAACCTGCCGCCATCGTTTTTAGAATTGTTGACATTTTTACCTCCACTTTATTCTTTATAGTGATGAGAAAACTTGCTTTCATTTCTACAAATACCATAAAGCAAAAAAGGGCGGCTACCAAAAATTCTATTGACGAATTCCAGTTACCCGTTTGTGCACCTGCTAAAGAGCAAAAATGGTATAAAAAAGCAAATTCACCGCTTTTTCCTTTTATTGTTGTAAAGAGGATTGGGGGGAACCACAGGTTTTGCTTTTTGACTTACAGGGATAAAAAAGTGTGACATGTATTTGAAGTGAGTATCTTCAGTGAAAGAAAAACAATCAGAATTTACAGCTCTAATTCTACCTTCGTCATGGTAATTGCCATCTTCATTAAGATGCTTTTCTTGATAGATACTTGGGTAAAAAGAACAAATAACAAACTCAATAAATTGTCGAGGTGAAGGAATTCCATATATCGCCATTCGACTATTTGGAAACAGACTCCAATGCATGTGACATTTGGGGTGAGCTAAACCTCTAGCATTCTGTGGATCATAGTCGATTCGTAACCACCCTACTGGGAGATTTGGATCTTCGTTCATAGAAATGTATGCCAAATTTGAGCCAATTAAATTATCTTTGGAATCGTATGAATAATAAAGTTGAATAATTCCGCCATCTGTAATGAATTGAAAACTATATTGGCCTTCATCTATCAATTCAATCACATTATTAGAAAATATCGGATCAGTAAATGATTTGGGCTGGTATTTTTCCCAAGTAATAGTATTCCCCTGGCGTACATAACGGGGATTAATTAAAATCGAGCCCCAATCACAATATGCTGAAATTAGCGAGCTATAAACCTCACTGATCTTCACCCGTTACCCCACTGATTAACTTGATCCATTGCTCAATTAACTCTGGATTATTTTTTGCTAATGCTGCTAATGCCTGAGGATCCATTTTTACCAAATCAGCCAATGAATCTTTAGCTTTAGCGACAATTCGTCGACGCTTACTAGTCTCCGCATCTAGATTCCGGATTGTTTCCATATCTGGAAAAACGAATCGAAAATAAGGATAATCGTTAATTATCCGATCTATTTCGTTTTTTGCCTTATCCATATTTTTGCCCACACCTGAGATTCGCACAAAAGCCTTAGATCGCGATATTGAAGTAAAAGCTTTATTTCTCGTTTCAACTGGGGCTAAATAATCAAAAAGGGATTCAAAACTCAATATATATATGATTGGAGCTTCATTTCCTTTTGCGCGATATACAGTTGATAAAGTTACTTTACCTGGCTCGGCGAAAACAGAAGAATCGTCTACAACCCCAGGTATTGTTGAACTCACACCTTTTGATAACAATTTTTGTTGAAGAATTGACATATAACTTTTGGATTCAATAGCATCGAGCGAAATTACAACAATTTGCTCGGGAATAACATTTTCCACAAAAATATCATTTTGAATAGAATTTGCAATCCATTCTAATTCATCGTTCCTGTCTAAAAAAGTATTAACAACAATGAGAGGGAGTGGACCTTGATAGATATCCAAAATTTTATTGGGACTGTTCTCTGGGGCACGAAAAATTGTAACTTGCTCATCTTTTTTTAATTCACCATTGACTTCATATCCTATCGCTTTCCATGAATCGGAGTTTTGTAGCATTTGGACCGGGCCAGTTTCATTGTAAAGGCCTAAACCAATTGCATGCGCAAGCATTAATATTTGGTGAGGACACCTGTAAGATTGATGTAGGATTAAATCCTTCTCAATTCCTCCCGGATAATCATCTCCCTCTAATGTAACGAGCGGTTTTCCTTTGTCATCTTTTCCAAAAAGATCTTCAGCCTTAGGTATTTCTAATGAAAACAGGCTTTGCAATTCATCATACGCCCAATAGATACAATGGTTTGGGCCTTTAGTTAGTTTAAATAATACTTGGAAAAATTCTGCTGGAAAATCTTGAGCCTCATCTACTAAAATAAAATCGTACTCAGGTTCAATAGGTAAAGACAAGGCTTTTTGACAAGCAGCACGGAAGGGTGACTTTTGGTTTATAGATTTTGCTACAGAGTAGTTCATCGGCATTGTACCTTGTCGAGTGGCTACATCGAAATATACTCCTGGCCTATTTTGCCCACCCCATCCATGCCGGATATTGATCTTCTCCCAATCTGGATCTACATCAGTATGATATCGATAAAATTTTGAAATTAGATTTTTTGCTTGTCCATATAAACTTTGTGTATTGAAGGTGAAAAGTATTTTCTTGTCCGGATAGTGTTTATGAATATTTGCTGCCTTCATCGCTAAAAGAACAGTTTTTCCTGTCCCTGCTAACCCACGAATTCGCTGTGGTCCAGGAGCAATGGGGATAGCAACCTTTTCTTGTTCAAAATCTAATAATGCTATTTGCTTTTCAAGTTCGATAAATGCGTCACCAAGAGTTACAGCCTTGTCAATTTTTTTGATACTCTGTAAATTTAGAGGACGAATCCCTTGGATCACAGCACGCATTAGTCGCCATTCTAAATCGTTAAGTTGTTTTTCAAGTTGAACTTGAAGAGAAGATATATCTTCGCGTGTAAAAATTATGATGGCTTGATCAATTTTTCCGAATTTATTTTCAAACTCAATTTTAGAAATCAAGGGTAAAGCCAAAACTGCAATTGGAGAAAACCTTTTCCGTAACATCCTTTCCTTATCAAGGCTTGATTGGATTCCGGTAACAAAGTCATCTAGTTCGAGAAACGGTGAATCAACCATTTCACCTTGGATTTTCCATGTATCATCCTCTATATTTTGAATTTCATCCAACGTTAAAGAAAGGCATCGAACTGCAATAGGTTGGTGGGTTCGTGTAATTAATGTTAATTCTGGGATTACACCACTGGAAGCTCTAACAACAGGATACTTATAATATCCGATACCATCCAACATTCCAAATTCAGCCGAAATCCAATCCCAGACTAATTTACTGACTTCATCTGTAGCGTATTCGGGAACAGCTGGTAGAAATGTTAACATTTTTATTGCCTCCTCAACCGTGCGACTTTCTTATTGGTTAAAATTTTCACCTTTTTAATGTTCTTTGTGAAAATTAGGGCTTCCTCTCATTATTTTCACTTTGTGAATATGGCGTTGGGCTTCCCAAATTCTAATAATTCCCCTTGGAATGCCCTATCTAACATAGCCTGGAAAAGGCTTTCGATTTCACTTAAAATTTGAAGTTGATATCCTCTCATTTCACTCACTTTGTGCATTAAAAAGATAATTTTGCGTTGCTCATCAATGGGTGGCAAGGGAATCTCGATCTGTAGAAAATGTTGTGAGCGAATTGCTGCGTAATTTACTGAGCCCTTAACGAATTGTTGGACATCTTGTTCAGGATTACCGCTCTGCAGGTAATATTCGAGATAATCAGGTTCAACTTGTGATTTATCGATTTCATATAAAAAATAATGACCACTGACTATCGCACCATCCAACTCGGGTGGGACAATTCCATACCCTCCCACTTTAGCATCTATTTCGGCGACTAACAAATCACCGGCTTTAATTCGCTGCTGTTTTTTTGTTTTAATTTCGGATCCTAACAATCTTGAACGTTCATGTATACCACGAGCGTGTAGTTGAACTGTTACAAGCTTGTATTCTATATTGTCATTAATAGTGAAAAATTCCTTGCGATTTTGGAGAAATCGCTCCATTTTCACAACCGGGTACTTACTATTCATTTGAATCTCCTGCAAGCAATTCCTGTATCTCAATAATCAGCTCACCAATTCTCGCCTGTTTATCAGCAATATCCGCGATCAACTCCTCCGGTGGGCGGTGGGCGAAACCGTTCTTGCGCTTGGGGTTGGCAGCGCTCAGGTCGTAATTTTTCTTTACAATCTCTTCCACCGGAACGACCCAACAACGCTCATTCTGGGGTGGTTCGGCTGAACGTTCTTCCGCAGGCACTTTCAACCATGCCTGGTATGCACGCCACATTTCCAGGCAGTCAGGCAAATTGTTCTCGGCGATTGGTTTCTGCGTTTTAGTCAGGCTGAAACCCACTGTGCTGACCTCGTAGTACCAGATCTGTTTGGTTGGACCCAAATGGTCGAAGAATAATAAATCCGTTTTGGGACCCGTGCCACTGGAAACCACATTGGCAAATACACCTGCCGGCAGTGAAACAATCGCATATAGGTTGTATTCTTCCAGTAGCTCTTTCTTGGTATCCACATAAGCACGCTCACTGGATTTGAACAGCACCCCCTCATCGATCACCATCCCCACTCGACCATCACGACGCAAGCGGTGCATGATGTGCTGTACGAACAGAATCGAGGTAGCTGAGGATGGGTAAGGGAAATTTGCTTTGACCGATTCGATATTTTCGGTACCGCCAAAGGGCGGATTGGTCAGAATCACATGGTAACGTTCCTTTTCGCTATACTTGCGAATATCGTCACTGAGCGTATTTTTCCGGACGATGTGGGGTACGGGGATTTCATGCAAAACGCTGTTCATTACACCCAGCAGGTAAGGCAGCGGTTTTTTCTCCTGCCCGAAGAAGGTGGCATCGCGTAGTTTATGAAAATCGCTCGTCAATGCGACTTGATTGGCCAGCATGTGAGCATAGGCTTCGACCAGAAAGCCGGCTGATCCGCAGGCAGGGTCATAAACGGTTTCACCAATTTTGGGGTCGACCATCTCAACCATAAATTGGATAATCGGGCGGGGTGTATAGAATTCTCCAGACATACCACCTTCGCGCCCCATACGAACCAGCAAGCTCTCGTACAGATGTGAGAGGGTATGAATATTTTCAACTGCGTGAAAATCGATTGTATCAACCACAGCAATGGCATCTCGCAGGATAAAACCATCCTTCACCATTTTTGAGGGAGCTTCTTCAAAGATCTGCCGGATGACTGCTTTTTCTTC
>JAAYUT010000503.1 GCA_012517485.1 Candidatus Atribacter fermentans | reverse complement strand
CTCCGACACCGACCAACGTAAATAACAATCCATCGCTTTCGGCAAATCCCAATGTTATATCCCCGGGTGGAAAAATCACCGTCAATTTTA
The DNA here is from genome assembly GCA_012517485.1 of Candidatus Atribacter fermentans. Lineage (GTDB taxonomy): Bacteria > Atribacterota > Atribacteria > Atribacterales > Atribacteraceae > Atribacter > Atribacter fermentans. The sequence goes on along the minus strand of JAAYUT010000503.1, from coordinate 1,813 downwards.
CCGGAGCACCGGGGTATTACAGGGATTGGATTGGTCTTTTTAAAGTTGGTTCAAGTAATTACTCTCGGATCAGCTATAAATATTTAAACGGACAAAAAAATGGATCAGTGACTTTCACAGTACCAAACACAACCGGTCAATATGAATTCCGGCTTTTTAGAAATGGTAGCTATTTTAAATTAGCGACCAGTAATCAGGTATCAGTACAAAATGCCGCTTCAAGTTCTAATCCAACTCCAACTCCAACACCAACACCGACACCCACTCCGACACCGACACCAACTATTAACTACCAACTTATTTCTCAATATAGTTATGGGAAAAATAATGTGGTTCGATGGAAGGATGGAATTATCAAAGTTAAGGATTTAACGAATTATCCAGGTATTAATGTTCAGGATGTTTTAAATCAGTGGAATTCAATTATTGGAGGAACAACTACCTTCCAACTTTCAACCGATAGCACCAGTCCAATTACCATTTTTTATGACGCCGCATCAATCACCTCTCAAGGAAACGGGGTTTGGGGATATGCTACAGTTTGGTGGTCAAATTATCAGCTCATTAAAGCAGAGGTTCGGATTCTTCCCGAAGGAAATTGGTATGGATACCCCATTAAACCAAAATATGAGCTCTATCTCCATGAATTAGGACATGTCGTCGGTTTTGCAGGGCATACGAATGACGGGAGCGTTATGGATGCTGTTGCCAATGGAAGTACGACAATATCTTCAACTACCCGAACGGTCATAAATGGACTTTATAGTCTGCCCATAGGGTATGCCCTGACCAAATCACCTTATAATAATGTACCAAAAGATGGAATGATGGTTATCCCTTTAATGAGTCGTTAAAATATACTCTTTTTTTTAAATTGAAGGCCTCTCATATTTATGGGAGGCCTTTTTTATTTCAGTTCTTCCTTTGTCCAAAGGGAAAAAAAGATTGAACTCATGAGATTGCCACGTCACTGCGTTCCTCGCAATGACGTAAAAATATTCCTTCTTTTAGAGCTATATTGCTTTTCATTCTCTCCCCCTTACCTTAATCTTCTACCACCAGGGGCGAGGGAAAAAAGGGGAGAAGGTCAGGATGAGAAACCCAAGATACGACATGCCATGGCATGTCGCTACATGAATAGAGTGCAAAAAAGACCGAGGGGGAGAGTGGGCGAGTGGGAGAAGGGAAGAAAAACGAAAAAAGAAGAGGTTCGGGATGACGTCAGTGGCGTTAGATGAGATTCTGAATACGGAGCCTCAGGATGACGGCATGGCTTTTCAATGTAAAATTTAGGAAAAACGACCATATAGAAGAAAGTAAAAAAACCTCTAATTGCCTCCTATTTTGCTTATAATGTTATAATAATCAAAAAATCAGGAATTTTATATTTTGAAAGGCATAATTTTGTCCAAATGCTTGAACCAACCGATTTTGCGATCTAACCTGGTCATTGGGTAAAATGCCATCTTTGACTCATTAAATAATTGATTTCTATTCATAGAATCTTTGAAAAATTTTTACTCATAACCATTTAGATGGAACAACTCTACGGTATAATGATAAGAAGAAATATGAAGGAGTGATTGCTATGAAAATGGCTTCCGTTTTGTGTATAAGCATGTTGATACTGGCGTTTGTTTTTCCGGCTTACGGCCAAGACCAGGTAGCATCACCTTTAGTAAAAGACTTGGAAAATATGGAACGGATACTTTATGGCGTTCCGGAAACTGGGAGTGTGTTAATCCGTACTGAAAAACTCGAAAAAGATTTAATTGGAGATACCTTATCAGGAACTTTGATGGAAAGGCTCAAT
>JAAYUT010000502.1 GCA_012517485.1 Candidatus Atribacter fermentans | reverse complement strand
CGCTGATGACTTCCTTTTTGATTTCGAAGGTAGAAACCATCCCTTGAGAGAGCGTTGATGATCTCACGTGCAGTGAGGTTTTTGAGCTGTTTGAAATTGATGGTCATTTTAAATAGTAACTATTGCTCGTGGTTCGGAAAATACCTCCACTTCTTTCTGAGGTTCTTTAGGAATAGGGATATGGTCTTCTATTAATTCTTCAACCACCATTTCCACCACGTCTTGGATGTTTTTTAAAGCTTCTTCCTGTGTGTAGCCCCAGGTAATAGCACCATATTTTTCCAAAATAGGACAATAAGCATGCCATCTATCCTCGTCGGGTTCAACTATAACTTTAAAAATATATGTTTTCATCTTTCTTGAACCTCCAAAAAACTCAGCTTAAGTATAAAAAATCCCTTCAAATCTGTCAATGTTCAATTTATCGAATTATTTTACCGGTTTATGATGATTAATTTTGTTTATCAGCTACCTCAAAGCAGCATGAAGGTAAAAAAGGCACATCCCCATGAACCCCCCTCAATGGGGGAATAAATCGGATAATTCTTCTCCTTGGAGGGGTGCCGGTTAGCGGAGGGAGGGCGCTTTTATGTTTTTTAATGGATACTTTGAGGTAATGAATAAGGAACATAAAAAATTTTGATAAATGAGATTGCCACGTCGCACAGGACGCTCCTCGCAATGACGAAGCAGGAAAAGTTCAAATCCCCCTAACCCCCTTTTTGAAAGGAGGAATTTGATTTTTGAATAGCATTTCACCCTCATCCTCACCTTCTCCCATCAAGGGAGAAGGAACAAAAAGTCGCCCCCTCTCCCCCTCGGCGTCTTTTCTATCATTGTTTCCCCACAACCCAATCGGCTTGCCAGACTATGAGATATTTAGGTTTTTCGATAAATTCCAGTTGATAGGTTTTGATCTGTAAAATAAGATTGGTGAGGTTGAGGAGTTGCTTGGTAAAAAGAGCTTTTGAAAACTCATCATCCGGTTGAGGAAGGCTTTGGAAGCGCTTGAAATAGTTATCTATTTGTTCCAAATATCCTTTCAGAAAGAAAGGTTCGGCATATTCCTGTCCGAGGGTCAAAAGATACAAGTTATATGTTCCGCTTCGGTCAGAGGTAAAAAGGATCTGTTTTCCATCCGGAGACCAGCAGGGTTCAGTATCTTGACTGGGATTTTGAGTTAGATTTCGCCGATTTTTACCTTTTGTGTCCATTAAGTATATTTCATAATTGCCATCCCGATTGGTAGAAAAGGTGATTTTGGTTCCATCCGGTGACCAGGCGGGATCAGAGTCGTCAGCAGGACTGCGAGTGAGATTTCGATAATTGGAACCATCGCTATTCATGGTAAAAATATCATTGTTCCCATCCCGTTGAGAAGTAAAAGCAATTTTACTGCCATCTGGCGACCAGCAAGGGCTACCATCATCATATTCATTCTCGGTGAGTCGTACCAAATTATTACCTTTTGTGTCCATTAGGTATATTTCATAATTTCCATCCCGATTGGTGGAAAAAGCGATTTGTTTTTCATCGGGTGACCAAGCTGGATTTTTATCGTCAAAATCGTTATCAGTGAGGCGAGTGGTGGATTGGTCGTCGAGATTCATCAGGTAAATTTCCCCAGTGATATACCACAAAACATAAGCAACCTTTTTCCCGTCTGATGACCAGGATGGTTCCCACATTGTAACGGTTTTATTTTGGTCGGGGAGTGTAGCGAAAAGCTTTTCTTCCTGCCAGGTATTTCTATTGATTGCTCGGATGAGGAAAACATTAGTACTGAATTCCTGGGAGAATATAATTTTCTCCGATGGATTGAAATTTTCTGGTTTTTCATTAGGAGGTTTGATGTCCTGTTCAACTGGAGGGGGTGAAAGGGGAGGTAGGGTAAGCTGGGTCATCGGAGGAGTTGTTAGGGGAGGCAGGGTGAGCTGATCCAATGGTTGACCTTGAACTGGGAATGAAATAAAGAACAAGCTCATTGTTAAGAATAAAAATAGAATTATTTTCACAGTTCATTTCCTTTTTGGCTGCCAGCAGGGATTCCAATCATCGTAAGAATTTTTTGTTAAACGAGTTACCTCACTTCCATCGGCTTTCATTAGGTAAATTTCATCATT
>JAAYUT010000072.1 GCA_012517485.1 Candidatus Atribacter fermentans | reverse complement strand
TTCTTTTGTTTCGAATCCTCCATGATCTGACCCAACTGCAACTCGTAATACTTTATCTTTGGTATTAAGAGGGAGATTATTTGTTTGATTAGTAATGGTTGAGGAATATAAACCATTCACAACGTTATTCAAGATACGAATAGTGTTTTCTGAATCTTTTTTCATCATTTCTCTCCTCTCTGAACAGTATTTATTTCATCAACAATACCTACAATAATCGAACGAATTGGGGCAGTCGTATTATCGAGAACGGTTCGCGCTGAGTTTCCCTCATCCATGACTAAGACGATATCTCCCACTCCAGCTTGGACAGTATCAAGCACCAACAGGCTTTTCCCTTTGGGCTTTTCTTCAATATCAATTGGTTTAACTAACAATAATTTATGACCTTTAAAAACATCTAATTTCATGGTTGAGACAACATGTCCAATGACTCTTGCTAAAATCATTCTGTATCTTCCTTAATATATAAAGAATCAATGATTCCCATAATTGTTAAATCGGAGGGATTAAACCAATTGGTTAAACCCAAGGCGGCTTCTCTTCCTCCTTCATAAAAAACAATATCATTTAAACCCGCTTGAACAGCATCGCAGGCTACAACTGGAGTTCCTTCTTCTTTTAAATTCTCATTCAAAGGTTGAATTAATAACAATTTAATTCCAACTAATGAATCGACTTTTTGGTTACAAACCACCGTTCCAATAACTTTCCCTATTTTCATCTTACTCCCTCTGGCTTCTGTTTAAACAATTCGGAAATAATCGACTAAAGTGCACCGGCGTTCTCGAGTAAAAGTTCTCGCTCGGGTGAGACCCTCCCCAGTTGGACTGGCAATAGTAAATGAAGTAAAACCAGCACCTTCATATCCCAAACCACAATAACTTGGTCCATTCTTAACAAATATTGAACAATTCATAAATTTAGCCATAGCACTGAGATTAGCAATGTTTTTCGAATGCATAATAGCTGTGTGACGAAAACCATGTTCACATTGAACCGCAAATTGAATTGCTTCCTCCACACTATTAAAACGTACCAATGGCATAACTGGCATAAGTTGCTCAGTCCATACTAAGGGATGACCAGATTCTACTTCGCACAACAATAATCGAATCTCGTCAGGAAGATTCAAGCCAATTTGTTTCGCGATGACGCTGGCATTTTTCCCAACAAATTTTTTATTAGGAATTCCTTCTTGACCTGGACCACCGGGTTTCTCAATGACGATTGAGGTAATTTTGTCAATCTGACTTTTGTTTAATTCATAGGCTCCATTTTTCTTCATTTCTTCTTTCAACTGATCAGCAATACTTGAAACCGCCAGGATTTCCTTTTCACAAATACAAATAATGTTGTTATCAAATCCTGCGCCCCTTACGATATCACGACCGGCTTTCGGAATATCGGCAGTTTCATCAACAACACATGGGGGATTCCCAGGACCAGCAGCAATCACTTTTTTCCCACTATTCATGGCTACTTTTACTACTCCAGGTCCTCCAGTTACAACCAATAAGCGGATCTTGGGATGTTTCATCATGGTTTGTGCAGTCTCAAGAGTAGGGTTTTGAAGAGCTGTAATCACATTTTCTGGACCACCAGCATCAATAATAGCCTGATTAATAAGTGATACCGTGGCGCAAGAACATCTTTTTGCATTAGGGTGAGGGTGAAAAACAACAGTATTTCCACCAGCAATCATGCTTATTGTGTTATTTATAACTGAAGTAGTAGGGTTCGTTGAAGGGATAATTGCTCCAATTACTCCATAAGGAGCTCTTTCCACCAAAGTCATTCCGTGGTCATCAGTATAGGCAATCGGCTCCAGGTCTTCAACCCCAGGAGTTTTAAGAGCAACCAATTTGTGTTTTTCAATTTTATCTTCCACCCGTCCAAATCCAGTTTCTTCAACCGCTAATTTCGACAAATACTCTTGATTGGAAATTATTATCTTTCTTATCCGTCGAATCATCTCTTTACGATGGTCAAGAGTGAGTTGATTTAATTGATAAAAAGCTTTTTCTGCAGCATCTATAGCCAATTCAATAGAAGAAAATAATCCTTTGTTTTCCTGTTGAACAATGAGCTCCTGTTGAACAACTTCCTGGTTGTTTTGTATTTGTTTCAGGATTTTTTCAACGATCACCTTAACTTCAGTTTCACTAATATCCATTGATGACCACCCATAGATTTTTTTAATTTTTAAAATAATTTATGAATAACTTATTGCTATTCCTTCATTTTTTGCACATTTTCTGCTATTTGAACGAGGGAACTGAAACTATCAATATTTAAACTTGCTCCCCCTATTAACCCTCCATCAACATCTTTTTGGCTAAGAATTTCCTGAGCATTTTTTGGGTTCATACTTCCCCCATACAAAATTCGAAGTTGATATGCTATTTCAGGAGATGACGCAAATTCTTTTATGACTTCTCGTAGATATGAATGAGCTTCTTGAATCTGTTCTTTGGTAGCACTTTTCCCAGTCCCTATCGCCCATACTGGTTCATAGGCAATAACTATTGAAGAGAGTTTCTCATTATCAATTCCTTGAAGATCAAAAAGAATTTGACGATTCAGAATCAAAAAGGTTTTCCCTTGTTTCCTTTCTTCCCATGTTTCTCCAACACACAAAATAGGTACCAGATGATTTTTTAAAGCAGCCAATGCTTTTTTGTTAATAATTTCATCAGTTTCGTGAAAATATTGCCTTCTCTCAGAGTGACCAATAATGACATGTGTACAACCAACGTCTAAGAGCATTCCAGGAGATATTTCTCCAGTATAAGCACCGGATTCTTCAAAAAAGACATCCTGAGAACCAAGCTGAATATGAGTATTTTGTATCTCACTTTTTATCGTTTCCAATAAAGTAAAAGGTGGAGCAACCATAATATCTATAGAGTTCAATAACCTGGTCCGCTCAATTATTCCTCTTATGAGTTCGACCGCACCTTGATGATACATATTCATTTTCCAATTGGCTGCAATAAATAATTTACGCAAAATCTAACCACCTTAAGATTAAAAAATAAAATAATTACGTATATCGGGATGTGGATGAGGAATGATTACTTCTTTACAAAGAAGTCCTTTCCCGCTAATTATTTCTACTGCTGCGCGAACCGCCGCTTCAACTTCATAAATATCACCAATTATTTTTATATAAGACTTACCACCCATCCCGGTTGCTAAACGCACTTCACTCACTAATATATTCGCTGTTTTAGCTGCTATATCAGCAGCGCTAATGCTGGCTACTACAGAAAAAGATTCAATAATAGCAACTGCGTCCCAGATTTCACATTCAACCGTACCGGTTATAGCTGGTATTACTTGGGAATGGAGATTTGGAATAAAAAGCTCGTCAACAACATATCCTCCTCCTATCTCTTTTCCTTGAGTTAGAGCTGCATCAACAGCGGCAACTTCTCCACTCACAATGACAATAAACTTACCTGGACAAATGGTTTTTGCATCGACAATTTGGATCGGCGCAGCTTTTACCATACCATCCAATGCCTGCAATCCAACAGCAATACTATTGAGCTCCAAAACTCCTAAAACAATAATTCCCATAATATTGACTACCCTCTATCTTTTTATAATAACTCTCTCATTATTAACTAAGGTTACTCGACCAGCAATACTGGCATGGACCCTAGCCCCAAGTTTACCAGAAGGAATTTCACCGATAAGACTACCTTCTTCAACCAGGTCTCCTTCACGGACAACTGGTATTGAGGTATCACCTGTATGTTGCTTTAGTAAAATTTCGACTTGTTTCGGATTTGTCTCTAAACCGGTTTTGATTTCCTTGCGATCGTATTGTCGGATATGGAGTCTCTCTTTAATCCTTGAAACGGGGATTTTTCTATTAATAAGGTCATTTACTCGACTTTGCTTTTTTTTCAAGATTAATTGTGGACGATAGTTCATTTCTAATAAATTAATTTTAATGGCATGGTTAACCATTCGTGGTGAAAGTTCCATGGGACAAGCAAAAACTTCACATAAACCACATTCACTACACAAAAAAGCATTCTCTATCACTTCTGGTGGAATATTTATATCCAAATTGATATTCCTCATAATTTTGTGAGGGTATAATTCATGCCCTAAAAGATACCTTGGACACAATTCCGTGCAATAAGTACACTGACAACAAGCAGCTTTGCTTTGTCTGACAACCCAAGACATTGGCATACTTTTTTTACGAACTAAAAAATGATCCTCGGGAAGCACAATTAATCCGGTCATGGTTTTGGTGATAGGAGAATTTAGGTCTTTTTCAATATATCCCATCATTGGTCCTCCCACGATGACCACTGGATTTTCAACTAATACTCCACCGCATTCAGAAATCACATCCTCCATTGAAGTTCCAATGCGTGCTATAACTACTGAAGGGTCCCTCACTTCACCAATACAAGTTATAGTGCGACGCGTAACCGGTTTTCCCATCATAGCGAAATGAATATTCCTAAGCGTCTCAACATTACTCACTAAACATCCAACCGTCATCGGAAGTTGACCTTGGTCAATCACTCTACCAGTTACTATATAAACTAAAATTTGTTCATCACCGGCTGGGTAAAAATCATCGAGCAAAGCAAGGGATATGTTTTCTTGGTCAGCAAGAAGAGATTTAACTCGCTCAACTATCTGAGCTTGCTTTTTTTTTAAGGCGATGATCCCTTTTTTTGCACCTGTAACTTGCATAACAATTTTTAAACCTTGAAGAACATCATTTCCATGTTGATTTAATATATATTTATCATTAAATAAAAGGGGCTCGCACTCGGTGCCATTGGCAATGACTATTTCTACTTGATTTCCAAGTTTGACATGAGTTGGGAAACCCGCTCCTCCTGCTCCAACCACTCCCATCTGCTTAATGGTTTCAATCAAATCCATTATCTTATCATCCACTTTTATATATTTTTCCGATATAAAAATTGATTATACTTCTCGACTAAATCAACAATTCCTATAATCACGCAATCAACCGCTTTTTGATAGGTGTCCTGAGTTTGACGAGCCGAACTTCCTTGTGATAAAAGCACCATTTCATCATGCCCAGAACCAACCAAATCAATGGCAACATGGAACTCATTGAGTAAATCACCATTTGGCTGGCAGGATTGGACTAAAAGGTATCTTTTCCCTTGTATCCCATCATTTTTTTGGGTACTTACTACCGTTCCAAGAACTCTTCCGAAATTCATTTTTTCCTCTTTTTATTCTTTATTCTGATCTTTTTGATAGACATAAGACCCTCTTATTTCAATGGCATCTACTATTGCTACAATAGTTGCATCACTCGGTTTCCCTTCGGTTATTGCTGTCATCCGGGAACTACTGCCAGCAACATAGAAAACAACTTCTCCAATTCCAGCTCCAACACTATCCATAGCAACTACGTAATCTCCATTGCCTTGTAATGTTGTCGGATTAATCTTCTCTAAAAGCAAGAATTTTATGCCTTCAATCTTGGGCTCTTTTCTTGTGGAAACAACATTTCCAATTACTTTTGCTAATATCATTTTTCAGCCTTTCAGAAAACAACTTTTGAAGAACTCTTCGCCTGACCTCTTCCTAAAGGAAGAACTTCATCAACATTGGCATGCGGTCGAGGAATAATATGAACAGAAATCACTTCACCAACTTTTTCAGAAGCCGATTGACCAGCATCAAGGGCAGCGCGAACAGCAGCCACGTCACCACGAATGATGGCTGTGACGTAACCACCACCAGTTTTTTCATAACCAACCAGCTCGACCCGAGCAGCTTTTACCATC
>JAAYUT010000501.1 GCA_012517485.1 Candidatus Atribacter fermentans | reverse complement strand
GGATCAATGATTTTGACACCTGATTCAAATAACTGGTTAATTTTTTTTCTACGAAATAACCCTATTACTGTTGACAGGTCATCGGGTGAATTCACATTCATAAACTGAGCATCCCATGGAACAGTATAAACCATGGTTTCAAAATTGAACTTTCTTGCCATTTCAAGAACATCAGTAAGATAAAATTCTTTCTGGATATTATTTTTTTGGATTGATTGAAGAATTATTCCTATTTCACTTTTTTGAAAGGCATAAATTCCCAAGTTTATTTCTAAGATTTCTTTCTCTTCAGCAGAGCAATCTTTTTCTTCAACAATTTTTATGGGTGTTCCTTGAAAATCTCTTTTGATTCGACCAAAACCATCAGGTTTTTCCGATTTGGTGCTTAAAAGCGCCACTGGAACACGATTTTTCTCAAAAAAAGTCATAAATTGACGAATGGTATTAGCCTCAAGCAATGGCATATCAGCATATACGACCAATATTTTCTGTATCTCAGGACCAAGATAGGGTAGAATTGATTGGACAGCATGAGCAGTTCCCAAGGGCTTTTCTTGAACAACTAATTGTACTGTCGGATCAACAACCGATTGGATTTGGTCAAAAGCAAACGGAGAAACGACTGCGAACCGTTTTCCAGAAAAATGAGGAATCTCAAGTTGCAAAAGATAATTAATCAATGGCTTTCCCAAAACCGGCAAGATGACTTTTGGCAGGGAAGATTTCATCCGTTTCCCACTACCTGCCGCTAAAACACAAATGCACCAATCACGGAAATCCATAAAACCCTCCTGAATAAATCAACTCTTTAAATAACTGATTTCTTTATAAAATCATCTTCAAACCATCTTCTCATTTTCTTGGCCAATGCATTGAATATGAAATTTCCAAAACAAGAGGAAGTGGTCAAGACTTTTTAAGACCTTGATTTTACCGCGGTCTATTATTATTATAATTCAGTCCTACAAAAAATAAAACGCGACCTTGTCAGCCGCGTTTTATTCATTGAATGGCTGGGGCGGAAGGATTTGAACCTTCGAAATAAGGGATCCAAAGTCCCTTGCCTTTCCGCTTGGCCACGCCCCAACTCAAATGAAAAGCGAAATAATTATATATAATAGTATCTTTGAAGTCAATTTTCTTTCACTAATTTCTGAGACTGGTAATTGGAGCTGGTATTCTTCCACCTCGATTAATAAAATTCTTAGGACTAGTAGGATTCACTTGAATAACTACTGTTTCTCCTAACAATCCTCCCCACACAACTTCATCACCTGGTTTTTTCCCAACCACTGGAATGATCCGAATCCCCACTGTCTTATTATTTATAACTCCAATTGCGACTTCATCACCAATAATCGCAGAAATGATCTCTTCCGAGGTGTCACCGGGAATCGCAATCATATCAAGACCAACTGAACAAACACTGGTCATTGCCTCAAGTTTTTCAAAATTTAATCGACCGGTCTTTACCGCTTTCGTCATAGCCGCATCTTCACTTACCGGAATGAAAGCTCCACTGAGTCCTCCAACCGACGACGAAGCCATGGCACCTCCCTTTTTACAGGCATCGGTTAACATTGCTAACGCAAGTGTGGTTCCCCATCCTCCACAGGTGTCAATTCCCATGGCTTCAATGATTTCAGCCACACTATCTCCTATTCGAGAGGTCGGAGCTAACGACAAGTCAACTATTCCAAAATTTATCCCTAATTTTCGAGAAACCTCTCTCCCGATTAATTCCCCCACCCGAGTTATTTTAAAAGCGGTACGTTTAATAATCTCAGCAATTTGACCCAGGTCTGCTCCTGGATGTCTACGGATCATTTCTTTGACAACACCAGGTCCACTCACACCAACGTTAATAACGGCATCCCCTTCACCTGGTCCATGGAATGCACCTGCCATAAAAGGATTATCTTCGGGCGCATTGGCAAATACGACCAACTTAGCACAACCAATTCCATTTTTATCCTGACTTAATTGAGCAATTTCCTTAATTATTTTGCCAAGCAACAAAATAACATCAACATTTATACCACTTCGAGTCGATGCGACATT
>JAAYUT010000071.1 GCA_012517485.1 Candidatus Atribacter fermentans | reverse complement strand
GCTGAAGAAGAAGGTATTAACTGTATCATCTTAACCAATCCAGTTCGGTTTATTGGAAATGAAAATAAATGGGTTACCGGCATAGAATGTATTCAAATGGAATTAGGGGAACCAGATGAAAGCGGTCGGCGTCGACCGATTCCAGTTTCAGGTTCGGAGTTTGTAATCCCGGCCGATACGGTAATTGTGGCAATTGGTCAAGGACCAAATCCTTTGCTTCTTGAAACCTTACCGGAACTAAAACTCAATAAACGGGGATATATCGAAGCCGACGAAGAGACTGGAGCAACGAGTATACCGGGGGTTTATGCTGGTGGTGACATTGTAACTGGTGCTGCTACAGTTATTTCAGCCATGGGAGCAGGGAAAAAAGCGGCTCGAGCCATTGATGTTTATTTAAAAAATAAATCTTAAAAAACTGGGATCATCACAACGAAAAAAGAAAACTTCAGAATCACAATTCCTTTATCAGATGAACAATTTCACGACTTCAAAGATTGAAATGATAATGATCAAATTTTTTAGCGATGAAAATTTCTTCGTTGTTTGAGAATGGAAAAAATTTATAGTATTTATTGCTAATTTACCAAGGTGAGTAATACACATCAGAAATTGGAGGTTGAGGATGAGACAAACCGATCTCATTGTTATTGGAGGTGGGCCGGCAGGTTATGCAGCTGCTATTCGTGCCGGGCAAAAAGGAATAAAAACTCTTTTGATTGAAAGTCGGGAAATTGGAGGAACTTGTCTAAACCGAGGTTGTATTCCAACGAAAGCGTTTTTTCGATCACAGGAAGTTTTTCGCCTCACTCAAAAGGCTGCGGAGTTTGGAGTTCGAGTCAAAGTTGATGGAGTAGACTGGGCTCAAGTTTTGGCTCGTAAAAATAAAGTGGTGAAACAATTAACCGGAGGAGTCAGATTTTTACTCAAAAAGGCCGGGGTTGAGGTGGTTGATGGTATTGGTTCGTTTCTGGATAAAGAAACAATTGAAGTTATGACCAAAGAGAAGAAAAAAGAAACCATTCAAGCGAGATATATCCTGGTAGCCACTGGTTCTGAATCTGCCCAGTTACCAGTTCCAGGGGTTGATTTGGAGGGGGTCATTGATAGCGATCAAGTTTTAGATTTACCATCTATTCCAGAAAAATTGGTCGTGATTGGTGGCGGTTATATCGGTATAGAGATAGCCTGTATCCTCAACAGTTTTGGAACCCAGGTTGAAGTGATTGAAATGCTTCCCAATATTCTTCCCATTGCCGATAGCGAGGTCGTTCAACTTTTAGTTGAGATATTGGAAAAAAGAGGAATGAAGATTCATACCAATTCCAAGGTTGTGAATATCTCGAAAGCGAATAGACTCCAAGTGACTTATGAACAAAATGCCGAAAACAAGGTAGCTGAAGGTGATTATGTTTTAGTTGCCACTGGCAGGATACCAATGACTAATCAACTTTATCCCGAGAAAGCCGGAATAAAGATGGACGGAAAAGCAATCGTTACCGATTTGCAATTGAAAACCTCAATACCATCAATTTTTGCTGCTGGTGATGTTAATGGAAAATATCTTTTGGCACACGTTGCTTTTAAAGAGGCTGAAGTAGCAATTCATAATATGATAGGAAAAGAAACCAAAATGAATTACCGAGTAATACCAAATTGCATTTTTTGTTCACCAGAAATTAGCTCAGTTGGTTTAACCGAAGAAGAGGCTTTAACATCGGGATTCGACATAAAAATTGGGAAGTTTCCTTTCCGAGCAGTTGGAAAAGCTTTGATCGAAGGGGAAACTGAAGGACTGGTTAAAATTATTGCTGACCAAAAAACTGGTGAGATTTTAGGTGCTCATATCATAGGGCCTCATGCATCTGATCTCATTGGTGAATTGACTTTGGCAATGGCAGTTGAATCGACTCCTGAAGAGATAGCCCATACCATTCATCCTCATCCTACGCTCACTGAAACTGTTATGGAGGCAGCTGATTCAGTCTTTGGATCTTCATTACATTTATTTTAAGTAATCGCTTAGATTGAGTACCTGAATAAAACAAGGAGGTTATACATGAATATTCCAAAAAATTTATTGTACACTCCGGAGCATTTTTGGGTAAAAGAGGAAAATGGCGTTTATCGTTGTGGGATTACTGATTTTGCTCAGGATGAATTAGGTGACCTTGTCTATATTGAGCTGCCAAAATTAAACCTAACGGTTAAAAAGGGTGATAAAATCGGTGACGTGGAATCGATCAAAACCGTATCTAACCTTTATTCGCCACTTTCTGGGGTCATTACTGAAGTAAATTCGCTCCTCGAAAATAAACCAGAAATTATCAATCAAAGTCCATATGAAAAAGGGTGGATTTGTGTTATTCAATCTACTCATCCGGAAGAAATAAAGCAATTGTTAAATTCCGATGATTATAATAAGGTGATTCAAGAAAATAAATAAGGCTTTTTTGAATATTTTTCAGAAAGACTTGCCAAAAGCTTTTTGACCTATTAAAATGTTAATTGCTTTCGGGCGAGGAGAGATGTCCCTCATCCGAAGCATCAATAAGCGGGGTCGTGGTGTAGCCTGGCCAAACACGTCAGCCTGTCACGTTGAAGACCGCGGGTTCAAATCCCGTCGACCCCGCCAAATGAGTGCCGAGATAGCTCAGATGGTAGAGCGATGGACTGAAAATCCATGCGTCCCCAGTTCAATTCTGGGTCTCGGCACCATTAAAGTCTCTAATAGGCGGAAGTAGCTCAGCTGGTAGAGCGTCACCTTGCCAAGGTGAGGGCCGCGGGTTCAAGTCCCGTCTTCCGCTCCAGTGAATTGAAAACTTTGGCGGCATAGCCAAGCGGCTAAGGCAGAGGACTGCAAATCCTTCATCCTCGGTTCAAGTCCGAGTGCCGCCTCCAAAAATATATAATTGTGGGCGGCTAGTTCAGAGGAAGAACGCTTCCTTGACGCGGAAGAGGCCATAGGTTCGAGTCCTGTGCCGCCCACCAGAAAATAATAACGAGGCGCCATCCCGGGTGAGGGGGTGGCGTTTTTTTATTTTTTTTATTGACCGTGGTTGGTTATTCTATTGAGAAGTGCCCTAAAGTGGTATTATTTTATGATAGAAATTTGTTACCAACCGTTCCCATTCAAAAATTGATGATCCTTGAAAGAGCAAGATTTTGTGAAGGAGGAAAATGAAATGGCAAAAAATGCAATCAATTCTGCGATTGCTATAGTGAATAAAAATGGGCAAGTGGTAGGCCTTCGTGAAAACAAAGGAGAAGTTGAAAGGTATATTTATTTTGATGATGACGAGGGAAAGTCCATTTATTGGCATAGCGCTTCTCATCTTATGGCACAGGCTGTGAAAAGGCTTTATCCAGAGGCTCGATTAGCGATTGGTCCGGCAATTGAAGAAGGTTTTTATTATGATTTCGATATAAATCACGCTTTGAATGAAGAAGATTTGAAAAAAATTGAAGAAGAAATGCAGAAAATTATCCAAGAGAATCTATCAATTGAAAGAAAGGTTCTTTCCAAAGAAGAAGCAAAGCGATTATTTTCGTCTCGGGGTGAAATTTATAAAGTCGAGTTATTAAATGATATTCTTGATGACGAGGTCAGTCTTTATCAACAAGGAGAATTTATAGATCTTTGCCGGGGTCCTCATGTTCCATCTACCGGTTCAATTAAGGCTTATAAGCTGTTGAGTGTCTCAGGAGCCTATTGGAGGGGGAAAGAAACTAATCCAATGTTGCAGAGGATTTATGGTATCGCTTTTGACGATGAAAATAAGCTCAAAGATTATCTTTTTCGCTTAGAAGAAGCAAAAAAGAGAGATCATCGGAAATTAGGGAAGGAACTTGAATTATTTAGTCTTCACGAAGAAGGGCCAGGTTTTCCATTTTTTCATCCCAAGGGCATGGTTGTTATTAATGCTCTATTAGATGCCTGGAGAAAAGAGCATATAAAGAGAGGTTATCAGGAAATCAAGACCCCTATCATTCTTGATCGTGAACTGTGGGAACGATCTGGGCATTGGGACCATTATCGCAATAACATGTATTTTACCACAATTGATGAACGAGATTTTGCGATAAAACCGATGAATTGTCCAGGTGGGATCTTAGTTTATCAAAGCCAACTCCATAGCTATCGAGAATTTCCAATACGAATGGCTGAATTAGGATTAGTTCACCGTCATGAGCTCTCCGGCGTTCTCCATGGCCTGATGCGAGTGCGTTGTTTCACGCAAGATGATGCTCATATTTATATGGAACCCCATCAGGTAAAGCAAGAAATCTTAGGGGTTATTGATTTGGCTGATTATATTTATCGGCTTTTTCATTTTGATTATGAATTAGAGCTGAGTACTCGACCAGAAAATTCAATGGGTTCTGATGAAATGTGGGATTTAGCAACGAAATCTTTGGAAACAGCTCTTCAAGAAAAGAACTTGCCCTATCGGGTCAACGAGGGTGACGGGGCTTTTTATGGTCCTAAAATTGATTTTCATTTGAAGGACACTTTAGGGCGTCGGTGGCAATGTGGGACTATTCAACTTGACTTTGCTATGCCAGAGTGCTTTGACCTCAGTTATATCGGTGAAGATGGAATGAAGCATCGACCGGTCATGCTTCATCGGACCATATTGGGGAGTGTCGAGCGTTTTCTCGGAATTCTTATTGAGCATACTGCTGGAGCTTTACCAGTATGGTTATCCCCAGTACAAGTGGTAGTTTTGCCAATCGCTGAAAGACATTATGCCTATGCTCAAGAAGTTAAACAACAAATAGCTCAAGCACAGATACGAGTGGAGTTAAACGATGAAAATGCCACCTTAGGTGCAAAAATTCGAAAAGCTCAACTTCAGAAAATTCCCTATATTTTAATCGTAGGTGATAAAGAAGTTGAAAATCATCAAGTAAGTCTTCGAGATAGGAAAGAAGGAGATCTAGGTGGATTTTCTTTGCAGGATTTTTTGTCTCGAATTCAGAATGAAATTCAAAACTTAACTATGTAGTATCGTGAAAAGTTTTGAAAAAGTATTGAATGATCGCTTTTTTTAAAGGAAATCTTTTAAACCAATTGGCAATTTCAAATGAGAATATGAAAACCAATATTCAACATGACGCTGAAGGGTTCTGTTTCGTCATTATTTAGTTATTCTGGTATTTTCAGGATAGACCATCATGCTGCATTCGCAGCAACAGTTGTGGATGAGAATACTGACTCAGGAATCGTTTCCCCCTTTAGAAAAGGGGGTAAGGGGGATTTGAGTTTTTATTGCTTTGTCATTATGAGGAGCGCAGCGACCTGGCAATCTCATTGAGTCTTTTTTAAATAATAAAAAGATGTAATCCTCATGCGGAAAAGCACCGCTTAGGATGACGGATAAAAAGCACCCTCCCCGCCGTGAAAGCGGCACCCCTCCCAGGAGGGGAATGGTTGAATATATTCCCCCATTGAGGGGGGATTTAAGGGGGGTGTGCCTTTCTCTTTTTGTTCAATTTTTTACCCATTCCTTTATTTACAGGGTAGGCTTTCATTAAATATTCACCGGAAGGATATATGGATAGAGATATTCAACATCGAATATATTGGAATGCCGGAGTAAGAAAGGAAAAGCGAAGAGAGCGTCTTATTGAAAAAAAAGTTCATACTGATTTAGTTTGGCTGGAAATTGAACCCTATTTGCGTTTTGGAATGAAAGTTCTTGATGCTGGGGGAGGGTATGGTCGATATGGCTTAGAAATAGCTCGAAGAGGATGTGAACTGACCCTTTTGGATATTTCTTCAGCTATGCTTCGTGAGGCAAAGAATTTAGCTCAAAAAAGTGGAATTCATTCAATAAATTTTGTTGAAGGAAGTGTCCAAAATCTCCACCAGTTTCCCGAACAATGTTTTGATTTAGTACTCTGTTTAGATGCACCGATATCTTATGCTTATCCTAATCATTTTCGGGCTATTCAAGAAATATGTCGGGTTAGTCGCGAGAGAGTAATTATTTCGGTGGTTAACCGGTTGGGACAACTTCCAATTGCAATAGAGTTGGAAATGGGCTGGACTGGTTCCTTAAACCAAACCCGTTCTTTTTTAGAGAAAGGGAATTGGGATCATCCGGAAAAATTACAACACATTGAGAGGCGGGTTCCTTTTTTAAGTCGATATATTTTCCCGCCACTCCATGCTTTTCTTCCTCAGGAATTGATTGATATGGTTGTCGAACAAAATTTCCAGCCAATTCGGATCGTGGCAAATGGAACATTAGCACGATTACTAAAGACCAAGACATTACAGCGTATCGTGAATAACCAGAAGGCATATCAGTATTTTTTGGAAATGAGTCGAGAATATGATTCGCAATTTGAGGTATTGGGGGTGGGTGCTCGTTCTGCTTCAGGTTTATTAATAATAGCCGAAAGGAATAAAAATGGATCGAATTTGGAAAAAGCTCACATTAAAAATAAAGCATGAGTCTTTCCGGGAGTTCATTTATTGGTGGTTAAAAGACCAGAAACCTTATGGTTTCTGGGAAGTAGATTGCTTGACCATCGTCGCCTATATACAAAATTGGCCTGAAGAGCCTTTTCCAGAATACATCGTTGCAGCAGAATGTGAAGAAGAACCTGATGAAAATTGGGCTGAAGAATGGCGTAAACACTTTAAGCCAATAATTGTAAATGAAGCTATTCTTATTCGTCCTCCTTGGGAACCAGCAATTCCTTCAATGATTGATTTAGTTATTTATCCAGCTTATGCTTTTGGAACCGGTGATCACCCAACAACTTTTTCATGTATGGAATTTATATCCCAATTTTTAAAACCAGGGATGAAGTTTTTAGATGTTGGCATGGGTTCAGGAATACTCTCTCTTTTAGCTATTCGTCTTGGAGCTGGGGAAGTCACTTCTATTGATGTTGACCCCTTGGCAATGGAAGAACTGAAACGTAATTGTGCATTAAATCAAATTCCTTTCGAACGGATTGAATCGAAAACCTGTGATCTTTCAGAGATACAAGGATCTTATGATTTTATCGTTGCAAATATTGGAGCTCAATTTATTTTTGAAAATCTACCCCGTTTAAGCAATATGCTTTCTGTATCAGGTTATTTAGTATTATCGGGTTTTTCCGTTAAGGATGTCGCTCGCATTCAGAAGTATTCTCGCATGGTTTCTCTCGAAATAATAAAATCAAGCGAGAAGAATAATTGGAGTACTCTCCTTTACCAAAAAATGAGCGAGAAGTCCTCTTTTATTGAAAAATAATAATTGAGACGATCATTCTATTTTTTTCATTGTTTTTCATAGACACATTCTTGCTTTTTTGAATATAATAAGAACATACTATTTTAAAGCAGAATGAGAAAATTTTAGCGTTAGAAATCAATTTATTTGATTGTGAATTCAATTTTTCAAACTGTCATTTTGTCTATTAATTTAGAGTATATGAATTATAAATTTTTTGAGCTATGATTTGGGCATTACGAAAGAGAGGTGTCGAGTTGGTTGAGAGTTGCTTTTATTTATCACGGGAAAAATAAAGCCTTACAACACAGTACACGGTATATGATTAATATTTTTGAAAAATCAGGTCATACCGTGAAAGCTATTGAAATCGAGGATGTCTCTTCACCTATTAACTTAAGACCATATGATATAATTTTTGTTGGTGCGTCAGTTGTTAGCGCTTTTGGTGGCAAGATTTCCCCAGAGGTGGTGAACTTTTTAAAAGGGGTAGTTGGAATGGAGGGGAAGAAAACGGTTGCTTATGTTCGGCCCTCCTTGTTTGGAACAGATAAAGCGCTTCGGCGCTTAATGGCAAATATGGAATCAAGTGGGGCATTTGTTATCGATTTTCAGGCAATAAAGAGTGATAAGGATGCCCAGATTTTATTAGATAGGCAATTAAAAAAAGGATAGGTCAATTCAGATGAGCAAAGAGAAAGAAAATATAAGAGCAATGTTTGAGGAGATGTTTTTTAGTCCTCTCACCAATTTTTTTGGACCACAAGTCAGTGAGGAGGTACGAAATCATCTCTCCCAAGCTCGTATTGAAATACTGAAAGCAATGAAAACTTTTATAGAAAGCGAAATTGATAAACTTGAAAAAACGGTCCACGAAAAATAATCGTTTAATGTATTCGTCAAAAAATTGACTGAGAAAGCCCTCAATTTTGTAACGAAAATTCGAAATAGGGGGTAAGAGGGCTTTCTATTTGTTTTCGTTTTATTCTCCAATTTCCTTGGCGACCGCCCTGAGATGCTTCAAACCTTGAACAGCCAATTCTTCACCTGATTCAGCTAATTTTCTCCAAATCGCACATTGACGGTTGAGCTCCTCAAAACTGGGGTCAAAGGATTCAATGACTAACGGTCCGGTGTAGTTGATTTCCTTGAGAGCGAGAAAGAATTCTTTCCAAGGGACCAGGCCAGTTCCAGGAATTCCTCGATTGTTTTCACAGACGTGGACATACCCCAAGTACTTCTTCCCACAGGTTTTGACTGCTTCCCGAAAACTGGTTTCTTCCCGAATCATATGGAATGAGTCGAGGTGGACTTTCACATTATCAAAACCTACTTCTTGACAATAGCGGACGGCATCGTCAGCAATGTTTAAGAAATGGGTTTCAAAACGATTCACCGGTTCAACACAAATGGCTATTTGGCTTTTATCCTGAGCGTATTGTGCAATCTCTTTCATACTAGCAACTGACCAATCCCATTCTTGTTGAGTTCGGGGTTTTCCGCTCAGGTAACCCCACGCAGCATAAACGACTCCACCAATGATTCGAGAACCCAACTCCACATTGATGTCAACCATTTTCTTCATGAATTGAATTCCGTTTTTTCGAATGATGGGATCGGAAGATATGAGGTTGGTTTCTTTGTTCAGAGTGGTGGTTGTGACCACTTCGAGGCCAGTTTCTTTAATCTTATCTTTGACCAGTTGGGTTGGGAAAAGGTCTGGTTTACTGATAGAAATATCCAATACTTCAAAACCAAGCTCTTTCGCTTTCGGAATAACCCAAAGGTCTTTTTCTGAGAATGCTTCGCTCCAAATAAAGGTATCAACTCCAAATTTGAACA
Organism: Candidatus Atribacter fermentans; assembly: GCA_012517485.1. Lineage (GTDB taxonomy): Bacteria > Atribacterota > Atribacteria > Atribacterales > Atribacteraceae > Atribacter > Atribacter fermentans. Next base: position 2,184 of record JAAYUT010000071.1, on the reverse strand, counting down.
TTGATAGTGAACCTCCTTTAACTGTGCCGGGATTCTTTTTAATATTGTACCATTAAACCCAAAAAATGAGGGATAAAAAAAGTAAGCTATTGATACGAATAATTGAAATGGTTTCGCTATCAAGATTAAATTTGTATAATAAAGATAAATGGAGATTTTTTAAAAAAGATTAACCAGCGAAAATGAAAAGTTAAAAATTCACTTTTCGTTGAAGGAGGGGGGATTAAATGGGATATTGGGCTGTGGTAGAAAAAAGGGAAAAGGGATTTTATGCTCATTTCCCTGATATTCTTGATCTCGAGGTTCGATCAAAAACTATAGAAGAAATAAAAGTTCTTCTCAAAGAATCGTTATCTGAATACTTACAATCCTTAAACAAAACCGATAGACCCCGACCAACTGCACATTTTAATCCGACTGTTCAAACCACCAATCCCAGAAAAATTCCACCCAATGTTTTTGAGTTTCTCTATATCGAAATTGAGTGAGTTCTATTTCATTTATTTGGTACTTTTTAAGCCAACTAATTCGATAAGAGCAGCAGCGGCGGTTTGAGGTCCATTCATTTCCTGACCAGTGATTCCTAAACGTGTTCGAATTTGACCGACAAAGACTTTCGTTTTAAAAAATTCTGAAAAATAAAGGCGAGCAATTTTTTCATGGAGATCGAGATATTGGATGGGTCCAAAAATGTTTGCAAAGTAAGAATTTACAATACCTACTGAGGTAGTGGTCCCTTTTGACATGGTTTTTCCTTCTCGGAATACTTCTAAGGCTTTTTCAACACTTGAAAAGCGTTCAATAACTGGATGAAACTCATCAATTTCTTCGTAGTTGTTTGCATAAAAAATATAATCGATGGGGAATCCCTTTAAAATACAATCGACGGTTGTTACTGGTAAAATAACTCGAGCATTGGTTTTTTGCGGGCTCATGATGATAGCCCGATCGATTTGTTCAAATGCATAACCTTTTTCTAAATCATCAAGTCGAACAAAGGCACCAATCTCAGTACCATAACAGAGAATTTGATGGTTTTTTTCATCTATCTCAAAAGATCCCATATCATCAGCAATAATTTTTAAGTCAGCAATATATCCATTTCCCATAATCCGAAGAGCTTCCAGTGTTTCCGATTTCCCTGCAGCTGTATCTCCAATAATGGCAATAGTCGAAACTGATTTATCCAAATTGGTGATGCGAAAAGCTGCACCATGAAAGGGGAGAATTCCTTTTTTCATCATAACAATATTGTGGAGGGTGAGTACCATCTTTTTGAGATAACCGAAATACCCATATTGGTCATCTCCGGGAACGAAACTAATTAGAATTTGATTCGCTTCATCATCGAAAAAGACGGTTTCAGAACTGAGATTGGAAGGAAACATTGTGGGATTTATCCCATAGAGGTAAATAGCATCCGGTCCTTTACTGATTTGATCGTCATCAGCTAACTCAAAAAGATTGGCTAAAGAACAACCTAACCCCATAAAACATTCTTCGAAGTAAATAAAAATAACTAATTTCCCAACCTGAGCTGGGTAACAAAGCCATTTTTTTTCATCGATTGATATATTGGGCAATAGATTTTGAGAAATTTTTTGGAATTGTCCGGTGCGTTTATTCATTGGAGGGTCAAGAATAAGGGGTGGTTGGATCATCAATTGTCGAATAAAAGGGATTGATTGAAGTTTTTTGTATTCTTCAGAGGGAGGATCCCAGGTTTTTGGAACCGCAATAATTCCAGCTTGGCAACCGGCATCAACTTGACGGTATACTCGAGGATGAGTACCAGTTATATTCTCGCATATATCACGATAGCCAGCACGAACTAAGTGAGAAAGACGTTCAACCGTCATATTAAACGTTCGGTAAGGTTTTTGATCATGTGAATAGATACCGGATTCGGAATGACAAATCATATATCTTTCATATCGGCGCCAGAAATTATAGAGCTTTTCCACAAATTCATGAAGCAGGTTTTTTTTATCCAAAAAATAACTATAATCAGGGAGTATCTTAACAACTTCTTCAAGGGATGATGTGGTTAAAATTCGCAGTAGGGACACTATTTTAGAACGATAGGAAAGCTCATCTTCTGGAGGAAACAAAGAATCACTTAACAAGGAATTGTGCTTTTTGATATGATCCATGAAGGTGTGAACCATTCTTTCGAAAATGGGG
>JAAYUT010000500.1 GCA_012517485.1 Candidatus Atribacter fermentans | reverse complement strand
TTTCATCTACGTTATGACCAGCGGAGGACCAGGTGGCAAAACAGAAACTATTGGTTTTTTGAGTTATGAGAGAACTTTTCGTCATTTTAACATGGGACAAGGCTCAGTTATAGCTATTTTTCTTCTCTTAGCCGTCCTTGCCTTTTCATGGTATTTCATTAAAACCCTTCAACTTCAATTGCAAGAGCAAGCTAAATAATTAGAAAAACCAATTTGTTAATAAAACCATAGCATGAAAGGGAACCAATCTTATGAAACAACTGGTAACCTATAAAAAAATACTTTTCTGGATGCTTTTTTATTTTGTTCTCATTTGCGTTATTCTCTTTTTCGTCTTTCCGATCTTTTGGATCGCTACCACCTCTCTTAAACAGCGTGTTGACGTGTACACTGAAAAACCGGTCCTTCTCTTTCGGGCAACCTGGGAAAACTATCAGCGAGTCTTTCAACTTCAAGACTTTAGTCGTTATCTTTTCAATAGCTTTATCGTTGCCGGAAGCGTTACTCTCATTATTATGTATTTTGGAGCTCTGGCTGCCTATGCTCTCACGCGTTGGCGTTTTGTTGGATATAATTGGGTATCTTTAGCAATCATCTCAGCTCGGATGTTCCCACCTATTGCTCTCCTTCCTTCTTTCTTTCTATTCGCCTCTCGTTTGGGCTTGGTCGATACTCGACAGGTATTAGTATTTGCCCATGCCATCTATGGATTACCTTTTATTGTTTTTATGTTAGCGGGCTTTTTCCGCCAAATTCCCAGAGACTTAGATGATGCCGCTCTTATTGATGGGTGTAGTCGCTGGGAGGTTTTTAATCGAATCATGCTTCCCAGTGTTGCTCCTGGTTTAGCAGCAGCAGCGATTCTCTCTTTTGTCTACTCCTGGAACGAATTTCTTTTTGCCTTAGTTCTTACTCGGGCTTCTACTAAAACCTTACCAGTGGTGATTTCAGAATTCATTGGATTTGTCCAAGTTGACTGGCAGGGTTTAACTGCCATGGCAACCATTTTAATCATTCCATCGATTATCATCACTTTTGCCACTCAAAGATACCTGGTTCGGGGATTAACCGCCGGAGCAGTAAAATATTAGGAAACCAAGGAGGAAAAGGGAAATGAAACAAGACTTATGGGAAACTATAAAAAAATATTATTTGCATTGGTGGAACAATGATTTCCTTGGTCGTATTCCCTTTTGGGTATCAGCTCCCAAAGATGATCCCCAATCACAAGAAATTCTCTTTGGAAAACATTTATGGATCCATGAAAAAGAAAAATTTGATACTGAGAAGATCATTAAAAATGCCAGGGAAATCCTTCGAGCCACTTTTTATGGAGGATTAGCTTTTCCTTGTTATTTCCCCAATTTTGGAACCGATGTTTTTTCTGCCTATTTGGGTGCAGAAATGGAATTTTCCGAAATCTTTCCACCAGTTGCTACTGGACCGTCTTTTATCAAAGAAGATGTTATTTCAGTCTCCTGGGCAAAGTGGGGTCACCCGGTT
>JAAYUT010000499.1 GCA_012517485.1 Candidatus Atribacter fermentans | reverse complement strand
TCGATACAAATTAACGCATAACTTTTGGTATTTTCTGGAGATCCTTTCCAAGCCAATGGAGGAGAAAGGTTTTTCCCTTTAACTGTGTTAACAATTGGAATAGTTCCATGATTCTTAAAAGAATTGCTTTGTAATTGAAAAGTTGACATCTGGGTCAATTTTAAAATCACCACTTTTTTTCACTGTACCAATAACAAAAGCGTATTCTCAAACCGCAGAGAATTCACAGAACCAATATAAGCAACTATTTAAATGAATTATCTTTTGTGTATAAAATGGCCATATATAATATGTATTATTGAGCTTTTGCCAGCGCGTTTTCTATTGCCTTAAGGTAAGCTTTCGAAGTTAGAGTAGCACCGCTTATTGTGTCCACCTGTAATGATTGTGCATCGATAACTCTATTATAAAGCTCGTTATGTTTCGTATTCTCTTTGCCTGGATCTGAAGATCCGATGAGTTTAATGCCTGTTACCTTCCCTGAAGCGACTGTCACTTCAACTTTATTTGTCCGCCATTTGTACATTCCACCTTCATACTCTCCGATATAGGTTCCATCTTTCAGATTACTGAATTCAATCATATTGATAGGGAGATTCTTTGCTTGTTGATGTTCTTTCATTAAAGATGACCATTTGGTCACCCCTATAATAACGACAATAGCAACAATAAATAAAGCAATAATCCAACCCATTTTTCTTCCCCTCTTTCTTTCTGTTTTCAATTCTACTTTTATTTTTCAAACTCATACTCTCCTTTACACTTTTTAACATTACTCTTTATATCATAATATTACTTCAAATTTTTTTTAAATTCCTAAATGACCTGATAAGTTAATTTTTTTTACGCTTACATCTAATCAATAAAAAACAAAGCACATTGGTAATAATTCCAATTTCCAGAGTATCTGGCGTAGCTAATTTTACTCTATTAATTAGCTACGCATAGATCGATTCAATGGTTCTTGATAATACTTTTCCAATAAACCAAACAAGAGATAATAGCAATGGATAAAGAAATTTGTAATAATAAATGATAGTTTTCGTTTAACCAAAAAAAATTCAAGAATCAAGACCTGACCCCCAAGGTACTCGAAAGAGCACCATAGCTAATAATATTATCCAAACCATATATCCATAAATATTTATGCGTTCATAGAGTCCCGCCCAAGGTGTGGGTAAACCCGCAGCTATCTTAGGTGCTGCCATGCCGGTTAAAATCCCAAAAAGGATAAGTATTAGAATAGTCACGATTGAGTAAATACGAAACCACTTCCCATTAGCAGCAGATCCGAAGCCGATGATCAAGAGAATAATAATGGGGATTGCAGTATATAAAATGACATGCATTGTATCGCTTAAAGTCTTTTCTGCTTCCCTTAAGTTCATGGGAAAGAAAATACTCACTGTTGCTAGTATCACGTGTATCATTATCAAAATTCCTGTGAAGCGTAGACCTCGCTTCTGATTGGCAGCTAATAAAACACCGATTCCAAACAAAAATAAAAGTACCTCATAAATTAGACCAGTAAAAGCAAGCAGTGATTTAGTCGGGGCACCAATCGCGGACAATTCACTAACAGTTTGAGAAGTAAAACTATACCCTTCATATTGAAAACTTGCGAATATATCAGCGCCAATTCAAAGCAGCGAAGATAGAATACCGCAGATGAGCAAGACTTTTGGTACTATTCGGTGGTTGGTGCTAGTTGATTTACCAGTCTGTCCTGAAACCGTTTTAAAAACCTTCAAAATTTCCCCCTCCTTTTTTACAACTTTATTTATTAAATAATTAACAGAAATATGAATAGTTTAAATGCAAGGAAACTTATCATTCAATTATTTTCATACTATGAAGTCAGTTAGTCAAATAATTTGGTCTAAAAATTGTATTAAAAATTTAAGCATTAAATCCTGATTCAATAATTTCATTTTCTACATAAAATTCTTTCGGTATTAAAGCTGAGACTTCTCTTTTATACCGATTAAGGTTTCTGGTTGATAATCTTTTATGGTATTGAAGCGCTCCTACAATAATTGCTGGATCCACCTTTAAGATTTTTGCACAGGAATCCACTCTTTTCTTCGAAACGTATTTATAAGAATGAAAAAACTGGAGAATCTCTTGAATTTTGAGAATCTTCTCGGCAAACTCGTTAGCCTCTTTTTCATCTTCATTATTAAGGTCTTCTAAATTGTCAAG
>JAAYUT010000498.1 GCA_012517485.1 Candidatus Atribacter fermentans | reverse complement strand
TCTTCACGAAATACTTATGGATTTAAACGAGCAGAGATTATTGCAGCACTCATCAACAGCATACTTCTTTTTATTACCTTAACTTACATTTTTTATGAAGCCGTTCAAAGATTGTTTCACCCTCAGGAAGTTATTTCAATAATAATGCTCCCAGTTGCCATTGTTGGTCTTCTTGGTAATTTTTTCTCAGCAGCAATACTTTTTAGGGAATCTCAAAAAAGTATCAACCTAAAAAGTACTTTTTTGCACATCGTTATTGATACGATTTCATCTGTCATTGTCATAGCTGGAGGACTTATTATTCGTTATACTGGTTGGTATTACATTGATCCAATTCTTAGCCTAATTGTAATTATCTTTGTATTAAAAGAAGGATTTGCAATTTTTCGTGAGGTTGTTCATATTTTAATGCAAGGTACACCAACCGATATTGATCTTGCTCAAATTAAATCACGGCTCGAATCATTACCAGGAGTTGTAAATATCCACCACGTGCATATCTGGTCTTTAAATGAAAATGAACGCTTTTCCGAATTTCATGTTTTAATTAATTGTCAATCGTTGAATGATATGGATCAACTCCGTGATCAGATAAATAGGGTTTTGCAGGATGAGTATCACATTAACCATTCAACCATCCAATTTGAAGGGAAAAATTGTTCATTTACAAATATTTGATTGACAATCATTCTTTGATAGGAAGGCGTGACAATCCCATTTACTGAGTCTGTCATTCTGAGGAATCCGGTGACTTTGACTGGACGACGCGAGAATCCCATTTTTTTATTTTCTTTTCTCTCCCTTGGTGTGAGAGGATTAAGTTGAAGGGGAAGTTTGAACGTCTTTTCTAGGCATAATTTCAAAACACCCGATCTGGATCTCAAACCGAACTTTCACCCTTATCCTGACCTTCTCCCATCAAGGGAGAAGGAATTATTTAATTGACACATCATTCTGAACGGTGCTTTTTCGCGTGAGAATCTCATCTTTTATAAATATTTTTTCTCATTTTTACTGGATAACCAGGAAAAACCAAAAGGTACCCTCCCCGCCGTAAAGCAGCGCCCCTCCAAGGAGGGGAATTGTTGAATTCGTCCCCCAATTGAGGGGAGAATTGTTCATTTGATGGTTTTTTCGGGATAATAAATTTTTCAGTTTATGTTATTTTTTTATCCAATACCTCTGGATTGACTAAGAATTCGGGTCTTTCTCCCTTTAAAGCACTGAGTATATTTTTTGCTGCTATGATTGCCATTTTTGTTCTCGTTTGATAGGAAGCCGAACCAATATGTGGAACCATCACAATATTATCCAAACTCATCAATTCCTGTTCTATCTCCGGTTCGTTTTCAAAAACATCCAACGCTGCTCCGCGAATAACACCATCTTTTAGCGCTTTAACTAAAGCCTTTTCGTCAACAATTGGACCTCGAGCAGTATTAATTAAATAACTTTCTTTTTTCATAATACTCAGTTCCTTCTGACCAATGAGATGAAAAGTTTCCTCATTCAATGGAACATGTATTGAAATAAAATCACTCTTCCGAAGAATCTCATCAAAACCTGTACGACTTACACCTAATTCTTTTTCTATAATTGGAGAAACGGGATTCTTATCATAGTATAATACTTTGAGATTAAAACCTTTAGCTCGCCGAGCCATAGCTTGTCCTATCCTACCAAAACCAATGAGCCCTAAAGTAGCTTCATAGATATCAGTCCCTAACAACAACATTGGCTCCCAACCCCGAAATTTACCAGCTCGAACAAACTTGTCTCCTTCAACAATTCGACGAGCAATACTCATCAGAAGTGCCCAAGCTAAATCTGCTGTTGTTTCAGTAAGAACCCCGGGGGTGTTAGTAACCATTATCCCTTTTTTAGTCGCTTCTCCTATATCAATATTATTGTATCCAACTGCATAATTAGAAATAACTCGAAGTCTCTTCCCTGCCGCACTAATTACTTCTTTATCAATCTTATCAGTAAGAAGAACTAATAAACCGTCTGTATCTTTGACTCTTTTAAGGAGAAGAGAACGTGGGATAACCCCATCATATTCACTAACTTCCACTTGGCAATAGTCCTTTAATATCTCCAAACCCTCTTGAGGAATTTGTCGGGTTACAAATATCTGAGGCTTTTTCATAATTTATACTCCTATTCTTTATGATCAGTACAAACTTTATCTAAAGCGGCTAAAAATTTTCTTTTCGAATTGGCTATTACTAAATCAGAATCCTCATGAGGTAATGGTTTTACTTCAAATGAGATCACTGGTTTCTCTGTCATAACCCTTTGATGAAAATAATCAATTTTTTTCAGAGCAAAAATAAAATTTGCTAACTCTTGAAAATCATTACAGCCACCTGATATTCCAAAACGTGGATGGGTATCTCCATAATAAGGGTTTTTCTTATCCAGGATGCCATTTCCAATATGTATGTGGCCAATAAAAGGAGCCAAAAGTTTTAATACATAATATGGATCCTCAAATAATAAGGGGATATGAGAAAGGTCAACAGTCAAAGAAAAGGTTGGATAATCAGCTTTTACACTTTTTGCTATTTCAAAAGCATCAGGAGCTGGTCCGATTAAAACTTTCTTATCAAGGGTATGATCAAATATTTCCAAGTCGATCCCCAATTGATATCCTGCTGAATTTCCTCTCTCTTGAGAATAACGACATAATTCTTTTAAAGAATGAATCAATTTTTGTTTTAATTCTTCTTTTTTTTCTATTACTTCATAATGACCTGATAAAATTGTTAAAGCTCGAGCTCGATGCCGATAAGAGCGTTCAATTTGTATTTTACATAATTGAATTGCCTGTTGTCTTTCTTCATCATTTTCTGCATTAAGGTTGATCTTGTTTGATAAAAAGAAAGGTTGTGCTCCAAGTAAAAATTCAACATCAGCAGTCTCGCATAGAGTAGAAATTTTTTCTAAAACAACATCTTCATATAAAACATTTACTTCAATTGCTTGAAAAAAATCATCATTTAATATTTTATTGACTGACTTTAAAATTTCGTCCTCGGTTTTAACATTTGGGTAAGCCATAAAATGGACAATACCCATATGAAAAGTTGAATGCCATGGATACATGCCATCTATCCTCCGGTTATGGTTTTTATTGATTTTGTTATTATTTTATTAATGACCATATAGCCCAACAAGTTGTGCTTCTTTTAAAATATTTTCTTTGATAGCTGCTAATAGTTGATCTCGATTTAATCCAGCTTTTAGATCAAGTTTTTCGTTTAAAGCAAACAGGCGAAAAAAATAACGGTGTGGTTTACCTGGTGGCGGGCAAGGACCTCCATACCCCAATTTTTTAAAATCATTTCTTCCAACTAAAATCTTCTCTTGAATAATCAATTCTTCTTGATCATTCATGTTTTCAGGAATTGAATACAACCTTGGAGGAATATTATACAGAATCCAGTGAGTCCAAATTCCACCCGGAGCATCGGGGTCTTCACAGATAAGCACGAGCGTTACCGTGCCCATCGGAAGGTTTTCCCAGGTTAATTCTGGGGATACGTTCTCTCCATCACAAGTAAATTTTTTAGGAATTATGCTTCTTTCTGTAAAGGACGGACTTTTTAAAATAAATTGATCTGTATTAGTGGCAAAAGCTATATTACCAAAAGAAAAAAATGTGAGCAATAAAAGGAATTGAATAAGAATAACAAAAATTTTATTCCTATTCATCTTCAACGCCCTCCTTATTTAACTTTTTTTCAAGATAAAAATTCAAATAAGTATTACCAATTGGGGATGAAAATACAGTTACCCCCTCAACTTAACCCTCTCCCACCAGGGGCGAGGGAAAAAGAAAAAAAGCCTCTCCCACAAAGGGGCGAGGGAAAATTAGTCCCCCTTTAGAAAGGAAATTAGGGGGATTTGACTTTTCCTACTCCGTCATTCTGAGGAGCGTCTTATGCGACGTGAGAATCTCATCCTTTTAAAGTTTTTATAAAAAAGAATTGAAAAGATGAGATCCTCACGCCCTCGAAAAACGAGGGCTCAGGATGACGGGTATGGTGTCAGATGAGAT
>JAAYUT010000497.1 GCA_012517485.1 Candidatus Atribacter fermentans | reverse complement strand
TTCCTGGTTATACGTCATATCATTACGGTTGGAATAATAGCCAGTTTTATCACTTATTCCAAACAATTCACCCGACCACTCAATGAATTAGCCAACCAGTTTAATATGATACAATCAGCGATTTCCAGTGCCGAGAGAGTATTTGAAGTTATGGATGAAATGCCGGAATTGAATGATCTTCCCGATGCTATTGAGCCAAAAGCAGTAAAAGGCGAGGTTGAGTTTGATAGAGTATCATTTGCCTATAAGGAAAATGAACTCGTTCTGAAAAATGTCAGTTTTCATGTCCAACCAGGACAGACCGTTGCCATTGTTGGGCCAACTGGTGCTGGCAAGACGACCATCGTGAATTTATTGACCCGTTTTTATGATATCGAGAGTGGAACCATCCTCATTGATGGAATGGATATACGAAAAATAAAAAGGTCAAAGCTTCGCTCTTTATTAGGTATTGTACTCCAAGATACTTATTTATTTGCCGAGTCGGTGAGAGAGAATATCCGCTATGGACGCTTGGATGCTTCCAACGAAGAAATCGAAGCCGCCGCTCGGATGGCATACGCAGACCAATTTATCCGCCACCTTCCTAATGGCTACGATACCATTCTTTCCGAGGATGGAGGAGATTTAAGCCAGGGTCAGCGCCAGCTCTTAGCGATCGCTCGAGCGATATTGGCTGATCCAGCCATCTTAATCCTGGATGAAGCTACCAGCAACATCGATACCCGCACCGAGCAGTATATCCAAAAGGCGATGCTGAACCTTATGAAAGGTCGCACTTGTTTCGTGATTGCCCACCGCTTGAGCACCATTCGTAACGCCGATTTAATTTTGGTGATTAACGATGGGACAATTGTCGAACAGGGAACACACCAACAGCTGCTTACTCAAAAAGGATTTTACTACGATCTCTACATGAGCCAGTTTAATCATCATTCTGTGGTTAGGTCTTGATTCTCGAATTTTATAAAAATCTATGAAGGTAGCTCGAGGAAAGCGATAAAGGAAGTGGATCTCCTAAAAAGTTTTCACTTTTCAACCTTACTTTTCAAATTGTAAACAACTCATTCAATACTCTCATCATAAACCTAACACTCTTTCTCTGGTAAGATGAATCATTAAAACAACCGATTAGATAGGTGTTCAATCCAGGATGGTAAAACATGAAAGCTCCCGTTGCTCCCAAGACTCCCCAAGAAACAAATTTTTCAGGAATCAAAAAGGGTATTGGTTTCAATTGCCAAATCCCATATACATAATCAAAGTTTTCACCAAACTTCGCCTTGTCATTTTTCATTGTTTCCAGGGTATCTTGCTTGACTAATTCGCAGTTCACCAAAGCTTTCATGAATTTTAGAAGGTCTTCAACAGGCGCTACCACACCCCCGCCGGAATAGTCAAGACCAGCATACCCTTTACGGTCTTTCAAGTTGATTCCTTGATGATAAAAATCTGCAACAGGATAGGGACATTCCTCAATAGATTCAGAATAGTGAAGCATAAATAAGTGAAGCATTCCGAGAGGTTTAAAATATATTCTTTTAGTAGTTCATGAAATGGTTTCCCTGTTACACATTCAATAATTAATCCTAAAAGGTGATAAAACGAAGCCGTGAGGATCTCATCTTTTTATCTTTTTCCAAAATATCCCATTATCACAGTC
>JAAYUT010000496.1 GCA_012517485.1 Candidatus Atribacter fermentans | reverse complement strand
TATCCAGGAAACTGGGTTCACTCGGGCTCTTGAAATGCCGCCCTCGTTTTTTTTTATTGCACCAAGACATCTGCTGGGATGGTGCCGGTCAGGTGACTGTGGCTCTATGAATAGACGCAATAAAGGACAATAAACCATCCTCAATCTATCAAGCTTGGAGGCTCCGCTCATGAACGAACACCTTCTGGTTTGGCATCAATAAAGGATGTCATTCCCATCAGGTTGCCATTGCTTGAGTCCAATGGGACACATCTTTAAGGAATTTGGGATTTCCCATACTGCCAATGGCTTTCACTCCCTTTTTTCTGAAATTAATCATTATGAATCGACTTTGAAATGTCCGGTGGTAATCGGAATGGAAGGGTTGAATGGGTATGCCCGACCACTTGACCAGTTGATCCAACAGAAAGGCTATACCCTGTATAACATCAATAATCTGAAGCTGGCTCGATTTAAAGAATTATTCTTAAGGTCCAGCGAAAACTGATGTGATTGATGCTCGTAAGATTGTCGAGTTCATGCGGATTGCTCCTTCTTTCCAAGAGAATGATGTGCCATCACCGAAATTAAACCGGGAAACAGGGTGAATCAGACCCTCAAACGGCTCACTCGACGACGTCGACAGTTGGTGAATGAAAAGATCAACATCCAGAATCGAATGCAAGGCTCTCCTCCAATCAGTCGCTCCGGGATGAGTCGATTTGGTGAGAAATGGTGATCACCGTTGGTATCTTCATTTCCTCACCTGCCGTCCTTCACTTCGTCAATTGGCCACCATGCGGAAAGAAAGCCTTTTAAAGATAAAAGGAGTTGGGAAGAAGTATGCTGCAGTAATCACTTCCTGGCAAAAAGAAGCCCATTTTTCTATTGATGTTGACTTGGTCAGTTCCATGATCATTGAGAATGCCAAACGCATACTAGCGCTTATGGAAGCCATTGCGACCATAGAACAGGAACTCGAGCTTTTCTATGAACAATCAGATCTGGCTAGAACCATTGGGAGTATCCCTGGTTTCGGACCAATTTCTTCAGCAGAACTAGCTGGTGAAATTGACGATCTCAATCGTTTTCCGCAGGATATGAGCTTAGCTTTGTACCTAGGAATGGCACCACTTGATCATAGTTCAGGGAAAAAAGAAGGCTGTAAAGTTGCTAAATCGGTGAATACTCGAACTAAAGCAGCAATGATGGTTGCGGTGGCTCACCACTCCTGGCAAGTTGAAGAATCAAAACGGTACTATGAGAAAAAAAGAGCCGAAGGGAAAAAGCATAATCAAGCTATCCGATCATTGGGGAGGCATCTGGTAAGAATGATTTGGTCATTCATAAAAGAAAACCGTTCCTATAAAATCCGAGAAGAAAACGAGAGAAATATTTTAAAAATGGCTTGAAATTTGGAGTGGGATGTTCAGGTCTTGATTTTTGAATTTTCATAGCTAAACAATCTATTGGGTAAAACAACCAGGCTTTTTTCACAAATTGAACACTTAAGACTTACTCTTTTAGTTCTCCTCCAACTGATAGCTCATGAGAAGCTTCTCTTCAATGCTTCTGTTGATACAAAAACCAAATCCTGCAAAGTAATCAGTATAATTTTTTTTCAATTAAAACGAAAAATATATTGAAGCCTTTCATACAATTTTTAGAGGATAATAAGTCATCCCCGGATAAAATATTCAACCTTCACGGCCATATTCCTTATAAAAATAAGTGATGGTACCTGGCACCAAGGTTATTCCAGGTTCGATCTGATGATGCTCTGGTCTCTCATACCAACATTGTCTTTATCCGTTCTATCATGCTCGCAGTCGTTGCTCGAAGGAACGCCGATCCCCGAACCTTTGGCGAACTTTTTTATGCCTGCTATGATGAGATTCAGGATATGACGCTCATGGAAGCGTTGGCGTTACTCCTTGAACTCCTTAAATCAACCATGAAACGGGTTCTTGTCCTTTCAGAAGAAAAAGTCAAAGAGCTACTCTTCTATTTTGTAAATAGTCTCCCAGCATGGTTGAGAGGAAAAGTGCTATTATTGAACTGGGAAGTTGAGATATTAATTAATAGCTTATGAATTTATGATTTAATTTTGTTTCATTAAGAAAAAGTCAATTCAAATTGTCTTTCAATTTTCAACTCATCAATAACAATTCCTAATCCAGGCCGGGGATCAATCTCTATATAACCATTCTTTGGAGTAACTGGCTTTTCGAGAAAATATTGCCATCCCTGGTTATACTTTTCTAAATTTTCAACCATAGGACAAACATTTGGTGGTTGTGAAGCAATAATATGAACACAAGAAGCAATAGATTCTCCATGAGGAATAACTGGTATGTCAAAAACCGATGCCAAGTTAGAAATATTTGTTAATTCAGTGATACCTCCTGCCCACATGGGATCAGGTTGGATAATGTTTAAAGCATGATGTTTTAAAAGGTTATAAAAACCCCAACGCGTATATTCATGTTCACCACCTGCAATTAGAATAGGAGACTTAGAAGTAATTTCAACCAATTGTTCGACTTTGTCTGGCATAATTGGCTCTTCAATCCATTTTGGATTGTATTCCTTAATTTTTTTTACTATTTCAAGAGTATAAATGGTATCCCAGCTCATCCAAGCATCAAAAAAAAGATCATAATCATCTCCCACTGCTTCACGAATCGTTCGCACTAATTCAACATTCCTTTCCAAACCATCTTTCCCAGATGACAAACCATGACGAAAAAACCATTTTTGACCTACATATCCCTGGTTATAAAAATCTTTTGCTCTTTTGTAAGCCATTTCTGGTTCAACAGAATAGCTTAAGGCTGAAATATATGTTGGGATCTTTTCACGAGTTGGTCCTCCCAATAAGCGATAAACAGGTTGGTTAAGCCATTTCCCTTTTAAATCCCACAATGCACAATCTATGGCACTAATTGCCATCATTGTTTCTCCTTTGCGTCCGTGCACAGCATTTCGATACAGAAGATCCCATAACTTAGAAGTAGACAGAGGATCTTGACCAATTAAAAGACTTTTCATATGAACAGCAATAAAAGCAGGTGTTAAAGCAATAGGACCAAATATTCCGCTTTGATTCTCATCTGTATCAATATATAGAAAACGTCCAGTTATGTTAATTTCACCATCATTAGTTTCAACAGGAAGATTATCTTGTTTTGTAAAACCAGCGACACGAAATTCATTATATAAATCAATAGGTCTAACCAGTCTTTCCTCATAATATTTACCATCAATACAACATGTTCCCTCTAATTGAACGCAACGAATATTAGTAATTTTCAAGAAAAAATCTCCTTTCGATGGGTTTTATCCCTTTACCGATCCAGACGTTAAACCCTCTACAATTCTTTTTTGAAAAATCAAAGCTATTAAAATAACAGGAAGACAAACCAAAACTGAAGCTGCTGTGATTTGCCCCCATGGTAGCTCATATTCACTCTGTCCGCTAAACAAAGCTATAGCGACTGGAACCGTTCTGGCTTTGTCATTTACGGTTAGAGTAAGAGCAAAAAGAAATTCATTCCAGGCATTTATAAAAGAAAGAAGTCCAGTAGCAACAATACCAGGAATTACAAGAGGAAAGAGAACTTTCCATAATATTTGCCAAGGAGTAGCTCCATCAATTAACGCAGCTTCATCGAGAGATGCAGGTATTTCACGCATGAAACTAGTTAAAACCCAGACACAAAATGGTAACGTAAAAATTGTATATGAAAAAATCAAAGCCCAATATGTATTATAAATATGCATAGCTCTAATTAAGGTAAAAAGACCTCCAAGAATTGCAATCTGCGGAAATGTGCTCATTCCAAGAATGATATATAAAGTAGATTGCCTTCCGGGAAAACGATAACGGGCTAATACATAAGCGGACAAGCTACCTAGGATCAAAGCTAATATAGTGGTTCCACTACTTACCACAATTGAATTAATCAAACAACGCACAAAAGAGCCGCTTGATAAAACTCTTTGATAGTTCTCCAAATTAAACCGATTTGGTAAGTATGTAACTGGTGTGATGAAAAGCTCATTCGAAGCTTTTAAAGAATTCACTATCATCCAATAAAAAGGAAAAATTATATAAAATAATACTAATCCAAGAATAATAAAAAAAGCCAATCTTAAAAAAAGCCGCTTCATTTTCATATTAATAGTACTCCGTGTTTAACAATTTCATATATATCATAGTTCCCACAAGTACTATGAAAAATATTGCTACAGATATTGCCGAACCGTAACCAACATTCCCAAAATCAATCATTTGTTGGCGCGCATACATTGATACTGTAATTGTCAAATGAGAATTACCTGTCATCACATAAACAATATCAAAAACCCTAATTGCATCTAAAACTCGAAATACAAGAGCAACGAGGATTGCCCCCTTAAGTAAGGGCAAAGTTATAGAACGAAAACTCTGAAAAAACCCTGCACCATCAATACTAGCCGATTCATAGAGTTCTTTTGGAATGGACTGAAGTCCTGCTAATACGAGAAGGGTTACAAAGGGCGTAAACTTCCACACTGCAACTGCAACGATAGATAGCAGGGCGGTTGATGGGTTGTCGAGCCAAGCATTTGGCTGGGAAATAATACCTATTCTCATCAATAAGTCATTAATAACTCCAAATACATCGTGAAACATCCATTTCCAAAGCTGAGCAGCAACCGTGAGAGGTATAACAAAAGGTATTAAATTAACAGCACGTGCAAATTTTCTACCAGCAAATTGTGAATTTAGTACTATCGCAAATATTACTCCGAGAACTATTTCTATAAAAACACTAATAATGGTAAATTCAAGTGTATTGATTAAAGACTTAATCCAATAATTATCAGAAATAATTTGTTTAAAATTATATAAACCAACAAATTTTGAGGTCTCAGTAAAAAAACTATAATCAGTAAATCCAAGAAAAAATGTCCTCATCAAAGGATAAAAACCCACTGCAAAAAGCACTATAAACGTGGGTACTAAAAAATGTAATGGTATATGTTTCGTTTGATGGGGGGAAAACATTTTTCTAAAAACAGACGGGGGATATTTTCCCCCCATCTGTTTTTCTTTTTTATTTTTTACAACAAACACCTTACCAACCACTACCCTTAATTCTCATAAGCTCTTGTTCTAGTTTCTCTACACCTTCTTGGGCAGAAATTTTCCGAGTAATTATGTCATGTGCAATTGGCCAAATTGCAGTTGATACCTGATTATATTTTGTACCAGTATAAGCTGATGGCCGTGGTACAGGTTTTATTTGAATAAGCATTTTGGTCCAAGGGTAAGCTTCTAATATTTCTGGATCATTGAATAACGCTGGTCGAGTTGGAGTCCTTGCTAACTCCATCATTCTTTCTTTCTGGTTTTCAGGTGTATTTAAAAATTTTATTAAACTAGCAGCAATACTTGGGTTCTTTGAAAACCTTGAAATTGCTAACTGCCACCCACCTAATGCACTAAAGCTTTCTCCTTTTGGTCCGTGAGGAAGGGGTCCAACATAAAACTTATCTTTAATCGGAGAACCATCCTGCTGACCTAAAGCAAAGGCAAAAGGCCAATTTCTCATAAACGCAGAATTACCAGCTTGCCAAACTCCACGAGCATCTTCAATCTTATAAGATGTGACTCCAGGAGGTACTATATTATCAATCCAAGTTGAAGCTTCTTCAAATGCTGCAACTGCTTCAGGATTATTAATAGTAATATTTCCGTTAGAGTCCACGAAAGTTCCACCGCCAAAAGAACTTACCCATTCAAGAATATCACAAGTGAAACCTTCTTGTGCCGCTCCATCGAATACATATCCCCAAAAACTGGTGTTCCCTTCTTCACGCTCACCATCTTGGATTTTATTTGCCATTAAACGCATTTCTTCCCAGGTAGAAGGAGGACCATCAAAACCGTACTTTTCAAGCAAATCAGTTCGATAATAAAAAATACCAACATCAGCGTAAAATGGTATTCCTACTAATAAACCATCTACAGTATTAGCTGAAATAGCAGCCTGGTCATATTCCGCAATTTCATCTTGGGAAAAGTATTCTAAAAGATCTATAAAATATCTACCCAACATTCCAGGCCATACAACATCCATCGGATAAATATCAACATCCGATGATTCAGCTGCTAAATATTGCTGTGATAACGCCAACACCTCAGAACTATTGTTTGGAGCCGATAAAAACTCTACTTTATTACCAGTTTGTGCTTCCCATTTCTCAACCTGCTGTTTTATAAAATCAATGGTATTCCCAGACCATGCTCCAGGAAGAAATTTTATAATTACTGATTCTGCAAATGCTACTGATACAAAACTAAAGCTAATAAAAATAACAGCAATTAAAATTTTGAACGAGCATGTATGTAATATTTTTTTACCAAATAACTCTTTAAATAAACAACTTTTCACTTAAATTTACCTCCTTATTCTAGCTAAAATTAGATTTAGCAATTTTTTTAATTTTCTTTTATAACACCTCCTATATTTCATTATTATCAGACAATTAACAAAATTTATACGAATTGCTATTCAATTAATTAGATACCTATCCAACTTGGTAAATAAATATTATGTCGATAGGACAACATAACCTGCTGCATAAGATGAAAAGATTTGAAAAAAACAGAAAAAACTGAAAGAATAAACCCCATCCTTTTTTATGCTTATATGGTGGTGTGAAACAGCATGGTAGTCTATCCTAGGATAATAAGTGTATTTGTTACATTTAAATATTCTTTATACATTTTTACGGCATAGTTTAAATGCAGATTTATTTAGTCATTTTTAGATCACAAATTTGATTATAAAGGAAATTTTTTGATATTTCAACCCTCCTATTTAAATTGATAGTGTCAACTTATTGTAGGAGTATTTCTTAAAATCCTCTATCTTCCTGACTTTGTTGAGCATAGTTCTTTCTTGAACCTCGCCATCCAGAAAGTATTGTCTTTTTATATTACAGGAACCCAGGACATCTCCTGGGTTAAAGCCTTGATAGTCAGGCGCAGAGTATCCACTGGCCCTTTCATAACTGGGATGTTGTCATAAACTTCCTGAATACCCTTCTTTCCTTTTTCTTTCTCTTTCTGGATGCTCTCAAGAGAAAGAGTGAAAGCAGGTAATTCCTGTTGATGAGTTCTCAAGTAGAAATTCCTCACAGAACACCGGTTGAACTTCAGGGCTCTCAGATAACTCATGTGATCTGCTCCCTTCTTTCCCCAACCCATAGGACGATGTGATAAGCGAGCAGAGAGAACATGACTCACATGACCCTCAGCACTGACGGCAAGTTCCAGTTCTTTATAGCGCTTGGAGTTCAGGATTCCTTCCCAGTTGTTCTTAAGGTAGATGAGGAGGTCTTCAAGTCTTTTTCTTTCTTGAACATCTCTGTTGTCAGAAAGAGCGTTGAGGAGGATTGCTTGCACCTTTTCCCAGGAATCTTCTTTCAGGGCTTTCCAGAGTTTCTTTTCAAGGAAAGCATTATGATGAAGAGCGCCTTGCAAGCGTTTCACCAGGTGGAAGCGGTCTAGCACAAAGAGGGATTTGGGAAGGATTTCCAGTCCTTTCTTAATCCAGGAAGCTCCATCTCCACCGAGAAAGATGCAGTTCACCTTATCCAGGTCATAGTGTTCTTCTAAGTAGTCAAGGACTTCATAGAAGAGGTCTTCGGTATCCTCATAGAGACCAGCAAAGTAATGAGGATTTTTGAGCTGAACTCTCCCTGAATTGAGGGTTTCCTTTCCCTCATGGACATAGACCAGCTTAGCGAGGAGCCTTTTCTTCTTTCTCTTCTTTCTTTCTCCTATTTGATTGATGTTCTTCTCTCTTTTTCTCTGCCAGGGGACATGGTCCTCATCAGCTTCGATGAAAAGATACTGACAGCACTTTTTCCGGATGGGCTCCTTTCCCTTGTCAAGGAGACCTTCTTCTCCTGCTTCTTCTTTCTTTAGGTTATGAACCAGTCTCTTCACCACCTCAGGACTCACTGCTCCTTCTGGATGTTTAGGAAGGATTTCTCTTCCAGCTTTCTGGTAGGAGCAATCAATGGCTTTCTCGACAATCAGAGCTTCCAACAGGGGGTCAATTCTTCTTCTCTTTTTGAATCCAGCCTGCTCATCCAGAAGGTGCAGATATT
>JAAYUT010000495.1 GCA_012517485.1 Candidatus Atribacter fermentans | reverse complement strand
TTTCAATTCCTTATAGGTAGGCTCAAAACTTTTAAATTCCTCAATGAGATTGAAACCATATTTCCCGGTTTCAATTCCTTATAGGTAGGCTCAAAACCCTAATTGAATTGCACTTTCGTGTATTACAACGGTTGTTTCAATTCCTTATAGGTAGGCTCAAAACTTCATTCTCAGCCACAGCGTCACCTTCTCACATTAGTGTTTCAATTCCTTATAGGTAGGCTCAAAACTCTGGAACGCTTTTACGTAAGCAGATTCAATTTCGTTGTTTCAATTCCTTATAGGTAGGCTCAAAACCCCCGCTCATTTGGCTCTATAAACATATTTTAAAAAATGCCATTTTTAACTATTATACCATGATTTTAATATAAATTGATTGATGATTAGATTCAATTCTATTGTAATGATGGAGTTATTTAGATATTTTCATTCGTTTTTGCAGTTCTGTCGATCCCCTGGGAATTTTACACTATTAGAGGTCGACGAAAATTTATTATTTCCATTTTTGGTTATCCAATTAGTCTAATTTTTCTTTCAGTTTTTAAAGTACAAAGGTTACTCCTAAGGATACACCAATCTCATTTATTCATTTGGTACAGATCTCGAAATCTTGAGGATTTAGAGGTGAAAGATAACAACTTTCTCATGACATTTTTCGATAATATATTTAATTCCCTCCTTCTTGTAAATAATAGCTCAATCAATGCTATCAAGTCCTTCAAAAGCTAATAATATTAGACCAATTGATAATAATATTATGATATTTTTATCTTCAAGTTGCTTTAGTATACTTAAAACCAATGATGCAATCCCCATAGCTAAGGCAATTGCTTTAAAAACAACCTTTTTAAAACTTTTATCCATTATTTTTTTCTCCTTTCTCGCTTGATCAATTTGACTAATTCTCAAATTTAATTACCAATAAATCATCCCACACCCCGCTGGTTATGTTTGGCAATCTGTATCTTTAATTCCTTTTTCAACGCTTAATTACTTCACAATTTAAATTCTTTCTCAAAAAGTTATACTAATACCCGAAAAAATGATTTTTGAATTGTTCCATTTATCGGAATTGGATTAATAACTATACTGACTTCTTTATCTAACCCTTCTCTCAAAAGAATTTCATTGAACGAATATTGTTTTTTAAAAATGGTAAAAATTTATAATTTTTGGTACTTGGTACCATTATCATTTGCTTAATTTTTTCCTCATAATGTCATATCCTTCAAGTTCTCTATATAGAGTAAATCCGGCTTTAAGATACATAGATACTGGGCCATGATATTGTTCAGCACTGGATAAATTACCTTTTCTTGGGTATGCTTCTAAATAATCATATTGAGATAATGCATAATCCTTACATATTTGCTCCAGCATTCTGCTCGCAATTCCCATTTTTCTATGTTCAGGAGAAATGAGAAAACATACGATAGAACAGATTCTTTCCTCCCTTTCTCCCCATACTTCCTTTCTTTTAATTAACCTGGCAAAGTTCTTTTTATCATTCACATTGCACCATCCGATTGGTTTTTCTTTTGTATAGGCTAAATATCCTTTCATCTTTCCTATTTGAATCATCGTTTCAGCAGTTTGACGATTCTCTTCTGCCGTTCTCCTCATCCATTCTTCATCACTTCCACCAAAATGGTAAAAGCAACAGAAACAATCTGACCAATCAGGATTGTCAGTAAATGCGATATCATCAAAGAAGTAGAAATAATCATCTATTAATTCTTTTGACAGTGGTTTGATAGTAATTTCCATAAATCAATTCCCTCCTTTCTTAAAATTATAATATTTTCAAACAAGTAATAGTTGTTAGCGCCAAAATAATTCATGAATATAACCTTTTTTAGTATAAAACTAAATACTGTATTACTATTCGTAAAATTGATCAATCAAGCCTCTTCCAAAGAAAATAAAATTGTAGGGGCACAATGTATTGCGCCTGATTCATGTAGCGACATGCCATGTCATGACGAATATAGGTTCTCACCCTCATCTCAACCTTCTCCCATCAAGGGAGAAGTTGCAATTCGATCAATGAGAAAATGTTCATTTATGAGTCGTCATCCTGAGTCCGTGCTTCTTTGCGGGAGTGAGGATTTCATCTTTTCATAATTTTAAAAAAATACTAAATGAGATTGCCACGTCGCTGCACTCCTCGCAATGACGGAGCGGTTGGATGAGATTGCCACGTCGCTTCGCTCCTCGTAATAACGGATTAAGATAGATATTTTCATCCTCATCTGGTGCTCTTTTTATCATATAGTGGTCTAACTTAACCTGGTTAATACTTACTTTTTTAAGTAACTCTTTCTTATGTCTTCGGGAAATTTTTCAATAGCGTAACGCAACATAGTTCGAGGCATGTTTAGGTAATGTTTTTTGAGAAAGTTTTCTTCAACTTCTAAATTCCTCTTCCCAATCTCTCTCAACATCCAACCCACTGCTTTATGGATAAGGTCTTCCTTATCATTGAGAAGCATTTCAGCAATCTCCAAGGTGTCGGTAAATTCGTTTTGAGCGATAAAATAGAATGTCGCCATTATGGCAATTCTCCTTTCCCACAGGTTTTCTGACTGTGCCAGTTTGTAAATTGTTTCTTTTTTACGCTTGAACAAATAAGCACCGACAATCGGTCCTGCAGACACATCGACTAAATCCCAATTGTTAATAAAGTTGGTGTTTTTGAGATAGAGTTCATAGATTTTCTTTTTATCTTCCTCATTCCCTTTTTTAAATAGATCGACCAATATGAAAAGTGCGAAAAGACGTTCTTCATGATAGGGAGATTGGAGAAATTTCTCAGCTTCATCTATGGATAGATTGTTGAATTTTTTAGCAATTTTCCTAACAGCAGGAACCCGTAAACCTAAAAATACGTCCCCTTCTCCGTATTCACCTTTCCCGGTCTTGAAGTATTTTTGTAAATGCGCAGCCCGTTCCTGATCGCTCAATTTTTTCAATTCTTCATGTATGTTCTTCATCATGGTTCCTCCTCTTCTTCATCTTTTTCTCCCCTTCTCCCTCTCGCCCCCTCGGCTTTTCTTCCCCTCATGCTCGCATACCATAACGATGTGCCTTAAAAGTGGGATAAATGGAAAATTGGGGAATAGTTATTTCAGGTGGTAAGGAAGCTACGTATAAAAGAATTTCAGCTACATATTTGACGTCGATGCAGTTGGCGTAAATGCCCTTTTCAGCTTCTTCAGGGTCCAACCATCCCTCGAGATAAGAGGGTAATCCTTCCGCGTAAAGTCCTTTATCGATGATTTCAGTCATGGGAGTCTTGACATGGGAGGGATTAATGACTGTTACCGCAATATTCTTTTTGACACCTTCTAAAAGAATGTTTTCACTGAAACCCATCATTCCGTGCTTTGAGGCTCGATATGGACTATGTCCAGGGCTGGAGGCCAGTTTAGCTGAAGTCGATCCAAGGTTGATGATTCTACCTCCGTTCGGTTGCTTTTCCATAATTCTAAAAGCTTCCCGACAACACAAAAATACCCCGGTCAGATTGACGGCAATGGTTTTATTCCACTCCTCCAGGGTTACTTCGGAAACGGGCGGAGCAAGGGAATCCCGTCCGGCGCTATTGACTAAAATATCAAGTTTTCCCCACTTTTGTATTACTGCTTTGAAAAACTCGGCTACTGTGTTTTCTTCAGTTACATCACCACCAACAGCAAAACATTCTTCCTGAAGAGATTGGACTTCACGAGATACCTTTTCCAAGCGTAGCCCGTCGATATCTATCATTGCAACTTTACAGCCATTCTCAGCCAAGATTTTTGCTGCAGCTTCGCCTATACCAGAAGCTCCTCCGGTCACAATAGCAACCTTCCCTTCCATTTTCTTCACCAATGTCATCTTTTTTCCCAACCTTTCAGAGATATATATTTTGTACATCTCTCGTTTTTATGAATTCATTCCTCTATTTTGATATAATTTTCAGAATCCCTAGTCAATTATTATCGCATAGAAAATATTAAAAAATATTGCTTTAAAAATTAGATGAAATATTTTATGAACTCAGTCGAGGATACTGGACCCTTCTCTTTGACACTTTTTTGAAAATATGCTTTTCTCATAGTGTATCCTTCTATTAAGGATCAAGGTGATTTCTTCGTTTTGTTTAAACTTCACCTTAGGATACATACTTTTATTTCATTAAGCTCTACTCAACTCTTAAATGGGGCTTGAAAGGATTTTCTTCTATGAAAGTTGAAAAAGCCAAACGTTCCCAAATGGCCGTACAATACTGGAGCAGGATAAATTTAGCTGTGGATTATATTGAAAAAAACCTTGACCGGAATTTTACCCTGGAAGAGATTGCTGCGGTTGCTGGTTTTTCCAAATTCCACTTCCACAGGATCTTTCATATCTTTATTGGGGAGACCTTCTTCCAGTTTATTCAGAGACTTCGGTTGGAAAAAGCGGCCACCCTGCTCCTTAACGATCCCGTTAAGCCGATCACCAACATCGCCCTGGAATGTGGTTTTGCCAATTCAGCTTCATTTGCGAAAAGCTTTAAGCAGTATTTTGGATATACGGCGACTGATTGGCGTAATCAAATCCACACCACTTTTACGGAAGAAAGCAATCTCGGAAAAATAGGTAGCAAGCAAGGACAACGGTTACGCAACACTGGAAAAGCATCTATTACATCAAACGTCTATATTGAGTATATAAACAATACTCAAATATGGAGGTATGAA
>JAAYUT010000494.1 GCA_012517485.1 Candidatus Atribacter fermentans | reverse complement strand
CCAACATCAATCCCGTGAGTCGGTTCATCCATAAAGAGGATCTTTGGTTCGTGCATAAGCCAGCGGGCAATAATGGTTTTTTGTTGGTTACCACCGCTGAGATTTTTCGAAATTTGTTTTAAGCTGGGGGTTTTAATTGACAAAAGATTAACATATTTATTGGAGATTTCTTTTGATTTCTTTTTATTTATAAACTGTAATGCACTGGATAACTCTTTAAGATGAACGATGGTCAAATTATCTTGAACGGATAATTTTAATAACATACCTTGTTCTTTGCGGTTTTCGGCTATCATACCTAAGCCGAGTTTTATAGCATCTGCTGGCTGGTTAATTTTTACTTCTTTTCCGTTAATCAATACTTTACCGGAAGTGATTTTATCCATACCAAAAATACTCTGGAGTAATTCGGTTCGACCTGAACCAACTAAACCGGTTAATCCTAAAACTTCTCCTTTATATAACTGAAAACTAACATTTTTAACTTTATTTGAAGCATTTATATTTTGAACTTCCAAGACTACCTCTCGACCTGAATAATCTTGAATAAATTCTCGATGTGCTTTCTTTTCAAAATAACGACCAACCATAAGGGAAACCATCTTATCTAAAGTCGCATCTTCTTTCTGAAGTGTTTCTATATAGTTCCCATCTCGTAAAACGGTTATTCGATCGGCAATTTCTAAAACTTCTTCAAGTTTATGGGTGATAAAAAGAATAGAAACCCCATCTTTTCTCAAAGATTTCATAATATTCAAAAGAAGTGAAATTTCACCAGTAGTTAAAGAAGAAGTCGGTTCGTCCATGATGAGGAGTTTGGCATTGAATGAAACTGCTTTGGCAATTTCAACTAATTGCATTTGAGATACGCTGAGATACTTCACCAAGACTCGCGGATCTATATTATCTACCCCAAGGCTTGTTAAGTATTTTCGGCATTCTGAAACCATTTTTTTACGATCAATAAAACCAAATGATTTAGTTAACATCCTCCCTTGGTAGATATTTTCTGCAACACTCATGTAACGAGATAAAGAAAGTTCCTGATGGATCATGGCTATTCCAGTATGTTGGGCATGTCTTGGGTCCCTAAATTTAACGATGTTACCTTCAAATTCGATGTAACCTTCATCAGGATGATAGACACCTGAAAGAATATTCATTAAGGTTGATTTTCCTGCCCCATTTTCACCAATAATGGCATGAATTTCACCTTTTTTAATATCAAAACTAACATTATTAAGAGCAACAACACCTGGGAAGGTCTTGGTTACATTTACAATTTTACAAATGATCTCTTCACTCATTACTTGCTTCCCTCCGTAGTTTTTAAAAAAACAAGGCGGCATAGACCGCCTTGTTTTTTTAACCAAATTGATTCATTTATTGGGGGATCTTCTCGTTGACATTTTCTGGAGTCGCAACATCACCTTCGAACCAGTTGATTTCTTGTGGAACGATACCAGCAACAATATGGTTGAAAGCAGAAACTACTGGAGCATAACCTTGGTTGAAAGGATCTTGATCGAGGCATGCAGTCACTTCACCGGATCGGATATAGGCAACGGTTTCTTCCATCCAGTCATGGCAAACCAATTTCACTTTTCCTGTAAGCCCAGCATCCTTAATGGCTTTGGCAGCTCCAAAGGGACCACCGGCGGTGACATAGATACCTTTCAAGTCCGGATT
>JAAYUT010000493.1 GCA_012517485.1 Candidatus Atribacter fermentans | reverse complement strand
CTTTGGAAGCCAGGGAGCACCTGGTGCTGCTCAGGCAGTCCGAGAAAAAGGATTACAAGATAAAGTTACAGTTATTGGGACCACTTCTCCAAACCAAGCTGCTCAATATTTAGAAGAT
Source organism: Candidatus Atribacter fermentans (assembly GCA_012517485.1). Taxonomy (GTDB): domain Bacteria; phylum Atribacterota; class Atribacteria; order Atribacterales; family Atribacteraceae; genus Atribacter; species Atribacter fermentans. Next base: position 3,946 of record JAAYUT010000493.1, on the reverse strand, counting down.
GGTTCTATGGATTATTCAATTCTCTGGGATCCTGGTGAAGCCGGTTATGTCATGGTTTTCCTGGCTAAAATGATACTCGATGGGAAAGCTGCTGAAATCGTTGATGGAATAGAAATCCCCAATATTGGAAAGCCAAAAATCGATGGTATTAATGTTCTTTTTGACAAACCACTCATTGTTACTAAAGAAAATATGAAAGATTACGATTTCTAATTTCAAATTTTAATTCCCTCGGTCTTCCATATTTTTAATATGGAAGACCGTTTTTATTTAAATATCTGAAATGACTTATAGAACGAAAAATGAATTTTTTATCAAAAAAGCCGTCCAAATTTTACAGGAAAGAATCACCTTATCATTTTTTTAGAAAAAGAATTTTCCTTCATATGTTTAATATTTGACAAAATTACAAAAAATATTGAGAGTATTTAGGTTTTTTAAAACTGTGTTTCTTTTGGAAAACAAATCAAAAAGGATGAAATGACGTGATAAAATGATTGAATTTTTACGTCTTTCGAATATCAGTAAAAGTTTTGGTGGAGTTCAAGCTTTAAAAGGTGTTGATTTTTCAATTGGCAAAGGTGAAATTCATTGTTTGGTTGGAGAAAATGGTTCGGGAAAATCAACTCTGATCAAAATTATTTCGGGAAATCTTCAACCGGATTCAGGAGAAATTTGGATTGAAGGTCAAATTTACAGACACCTCCGCTCCATCGATTCCATCAATCTAGGAATACAAGTCATATTCCAAGATTTCGCCCTATTTCCCAACCTCACTGTTGCTGAAAACATTGCCTATAGCCAGTTGGTAGAAAAAAAGGAAAAATTTCTCAACTGGAATGAAATTGAATCAATTGCTCGTTTAGCAACTGATAAAATTAAAATTAAGCTTGACCTGGATGAAAAGGTTGGTAATCTCTCAGTAGCAAACCAACAAATGGTAGCAATCTGCCGAGCTTTAACCAGTGACCTTCGTTTTTTAATCCTTGATGAACCAACCTCGGCACTCACAAAAAAAGAGATTGATCAGCTTTTTGTCGTTGTGAAAGACCTTCAACAAAAAGGTATATCGGTCATGTTTGTAAGTCATAAACTCAACGAAGTTTTAGAAATTGCTGAAAGGATTACCGTTATTCGAGACGGTCAAAATGTCGCAACCTTGCCACGAGAAGAAATAACCAATGAAAAATTAATTTACTTGATGACCGGAAAGGAAATAACCTATTCTCGAAATCGAAAATTGATTCAAACCGAAAAAAAATTACTTGAAGTACAAAATCTTTCCAAGAGAAACAATTTTAAAGATATTTCTTTCGTTCTTCATTATGGTGAAATCTTTGGTATTACTGGACTGTTGGGCTCGGGAAGAACAGAATTAGCTCTCGCCCTTTTCGGTATGGACCCAGCTGATAGTGGAAAAATCTTTGTTGATGGAAAAGAGGTCCACATTCGGTCAGTAAAGGATGCAATACAAGCTGGAATTGGTTATGTTCCTGAAAATCGATTAGAACAAGGTTTAATTATGAAAAAATCGGTGAGTGAAAATATTGTAACTGTAATAATTAAACGCCTTTTAGGTAATTTCAACTTGATTGATTCAAAAAAATGGGACACTACGGTTGATAGTTGGATCAATGAACTTGGAATCAAAGTTGCTAACCCCGAAGTGCCCGTTCAAACTCTTTCCGGTGGAAATCAGCAACGAGTTGTTATTGCAAAATGGCTATCAGTCCAACCTAAGATTCTCATTTTGGATAGCCCAACAGTTGGAATTGATATCGCCGCGAAAAGCAGCATACATAATATTATTCGAGAAATGGCTGACAAAGGCGTTGGAATCATTCTCATCTCTGATGAAATCCCAGAGGTAGTAAATAACTGTAATCGGATAGCTATTATGAGAAACGGCCGTATTTTCGAACAAATTGATACCACCGATATTACCGAAGCAGAAATACAACGATTAGTTGAAATGAGTGAAACTGTGAGTGTGTTGAAATGATTGATGGAGTGAATACAATCCCATGAATAAATTATTGAAACAAACCGAATTTTATATTGCCTTGGTCATAATTCTCCTGTGTATTGTTATAACCATTTTTAATCCTCGATTTTTAACTGCTGAAAATATTTTTGACCTATTAAAGAGTTTTTCCGTCATAGGCATAATGGCGGTAGGAGTATTGTTTATTCTCATATTAAGCGGCTCACCCGACGTTTCTTTTACTGCTATTGCCCAGGTCGTTGAATATGTCGTCGTTATTATGACTCTGAAATGGGGAGGAAATATCTTCTTTTCCTTTTTAGTCGCTGCTGCTCTTGGAACTCTCATGGGGAGTTTTAATGGTATTCTGGTCCATTATTTTCGTGTTCCAACAGTTATCATTACTATTGCTACTCTTAATATATATTATGGTCTTCTCTATGTTTTTTCCAAGGGTGAGGTCATTTTTGTAGTTCATCCCATGTTTCGAGAATTCGCCAATATAAAAATTGGAAATTTTGTTAATGATAATAACGTCACCTATGGTTTCACTCTGATGCCCCTCATTTGGATATTAGTGCTTATTTTAGGCTGGTACATTTTAAAATATACCAGTGTTGGGAGAAATATTTATGCCATAGGTGGAAATGAGGTTGCTGCTGAAAGAGTGGGTATAAATGTTTTCCGAACCAAACTGTTTGCCTTCAGTTTTATTGGTCTCCTGTCAGGAATAGCTGCCATTGTCCACGCAGCCATTGTTCAATCGGCTATTCCGAATATCATTGTTGGCCAAGAATTAAACGTCATTGCTGCCGTATTTTTAGGAGGTGCGAGTGTTTTTGGTGGAGGTGGTTCGATTATTGGTACTTTCCTTGGCATCATGCTATTTGCAATCATGAACAATGGTCTAACTCTTTTAAAAATATCAACTTATTGGTTCAATGTTTTCGTTGGTGCAGTGATTGTCATCAGTATTACAATTAGCGCAGTACAAAAAATTCGCCAACAAAAGAGCCGGATTAAAGTTCATGTTGATGAAAGAGTGGTGGAACGGGCATGAAAAGAAATATTCCTAATCTTTCCCTCTATGCCATCTTGATTTTTATTGTTGTTATCATGATAATGCTTAATCCGTCTCGTTTCCCAACTATGGCGAATTTTCGATCCATGGCTTATCAACTCCCGTTACTCGCCTTCCTCTCCATGGGAATGATGATTCCCATTTTAAGTGGTGGAATTAATTTAGGAATTGTTGCTACTGCTAACTTCACTGGAATAATCACTGCTCTTACCCTACGCTCTCTCACTGGAGGAAATCCTACTGAAGCATCAGGGCTATTAGTCCTTATTTCAATGACTATGGGCATTCTTGCCGCTATGTGTGCTGGTTTGTTAAGTGGTTTTTTGACTGGATATTTAAGAGTTCCCGATATGTTAGCAACACTTGGAACCATGACCCTTCTAAACGGAGTAAACATTGTTCTCACCAAGGGATATACTTTAACCGGTTTTCCCAAGTCTTTGATTACTATAGGAAACGGTTTATTCCTTGGAATCCCTATTCCATTTTATATTTTTATTCTTTTCACTTTTATTTTATATATTATTTTGGATAAAACGACTTTTGGGTATAGTTTGTATATGCTTGGTTCCAACTATACAGCTGCTAAATTTTCAAATATCGATACTAAATCCATCATTTTGAAAGGATTCCTGCTCTCGTCTCTTTTTTCAGCGATTACTGCCTTCATTATGATCGGGCAACTTAATTCAGTTAAGGCTAACTATGCCGAATCCTATCTCTTGGTTGCTATCCTTGCTTGCTTTTTAGGGGGTGTCGATCCTTCTGGAGGAATCGGAAAGGTTTCAGGAATGGTCGTTTCGGTTGTTATTCTGCAAGTTATTTCAAGTGGAGTCAATTTGTTACGTATGGATCCTTTTTTTATCAGAGCCATGTGGGGT
>JAAYUT010000001.1 GCA_012517485.1 Candidatus Atribacter fermentans | reverse complement strand
TCTAATATGGGAAGTCCAATGTTAATGGCATTCCGATAAAAAATTCTTGCAAAAGAGGAAGCAATAACCGCCTTTATGCCTGATCCTTTAATGGCAAGAGGAGCATGCTCCCGGGAAGAACCACAACCAAAATTTTTTCCTCCTACAATTACCGAATGGTTATTCAATTTCTTTTGAAAATCAGGATCTAAGTCTTCCATGCAATGCTTAGCTAACTCTAAAGGGTCAGTAGTAGTTAAATATCGAGCTGGTATGATTACATCAGTATCAACATTATCACCATATTGTACAACTTTTCCTTTAATGATCATAAAATCAACTCCAAGTTTAAAAAATGAAAATTCGTAAAAAACCAAACAAACGAAATAATGAAAAGCTTGAATTTCGGAAATACTTTTTGATCTAATCTAATAGTCACGTAAGTTGGTCGGGAGTCGTAATATAACCAGCTATAGCTGAGCTGGCAGCAATATAGGGATTGGCTAAATAAACTTCGCTCGTGGGATGTCCCATTCTGCCAATAAAGTTTCGATTGGTAGTTGAGATACACCGTTCTCCTTCAGCCAATACTCCTAAATGTCCACCGAGGCAAGGACCACAGGAAGGAGGACAAAGAACCGCGCCTGATTCTAAAAAAATTTTTACCAATCCTTCTTTTTCTGCTTGTAATAGAATAGTTGGAGTTCCGGGGAAGATATAGAGCCTAACACCTGGATGGACTTTGCGGTTTCTTAAAATTTCAGCGGCCTGTCTTAAATCCTCAATTCGACCATTGGTACATGAACCAATAACTGATTGATTAATAGAAATGTGGGGCAATGAATTAACCGATCGAGTATTTTCGGGAAGGTGAGGAAGGGCGACCTGAGGTTCAATTGCTGCAATGTTTATTTCGATAACATCTTTCCATTCGGCATCAGAATCGGAATGATATATTCTTGGTTCTCTCGATAAAGGAATTCTCGACAACATGGATAAAGTGATAGCATCAGCTTCCATGATTCCATTTTTTGCTCCAGCCTCCACCGCCATATTGGTCATAGTAAAACGTCCATCCATTGAGAGAGTGGAGATTCCCAAACCGGTAAATTCCATGCTACAGTAACGAGCACCTTCGACTCCGATTTCTCCAATAGTAAAAAGGATCAAATCCTTTCCAGTAACAAACTGGTTAGGTTGGCCAATATAGATAAATTTAATTGATTCTGGAACTTTAAGCCAGGTTTCTCCTAATGCCCAAGCTGCTGCAATATCGGTACTCCCCATCCCAGTAGAAAAGGCTCCCAATGCCCCATAGGTGCAGGTATGAGAGTCGGCACCAACAATTAAATCCCCAGGCAAGACGAATCCTTTTTCTGGAAGGAGTACATGCTCAATACCTACTGAACCTCCTTCAAAAAAGTTATGAATCTGATATTTTTGAGCAAAATCTCTCATTAACTTTAAATTTTGGGCAGAGGCAATATCTTTAGCTGGGGTATTATGATCAGCTACTAAAACGATTTGGTTTGGATTAAATACCTTATGAATTTGATATTTCTCTAATTCTTTTATGCTCAATGGAGCGGTAACATCGTTAGCAAGGGCCAAATCAACCGAAACCTGTACTAACTCACCTGCCGATACCCTTTCTTTGCCGCTATGAGCAGCAATTATCTTCTCAGTAATTGTCATTCCCATGGTTCATGCTCCTATTATAAAAAATTATAATGAAGGACGGTGAATCCCTTGAAAGGTTCACTCGTCCTCATAAGTTAGTGGTATTTATAGTTCTCCTTAATTTTAAAGGTGTGTCTGAGGATTCAATTTTTTCTGTTGAGTCATTTTGTTGATGGCTGAAATATAAGCAATAACACTCGCAACAACAACATCTTGGTGAGAACCTCTCCCTACATAGACAGTATTATCTGTGAAAATTCGAACTACAACTTCTCCTAATGCTTCGGTTCCTCCTGAAATCGATTGAAGAGTAAAGTTCACCAAATTTGGAGAAAGACCAATCATTTGACTAATTGCTTTATAAGCGGCATCGACCGGACCAACGCCGGTAGCGACTCCCTGCAAGGTTGATCCATTTTCATGGACGAGCCTTACCGTGGCAGTTGGTAGAATATTGTTTCCACAACAAACATGCACAAAATCTAAGCGGTAAACTTCTTCAGTACGAGTTGCTTCATCAGCAGCAATAAATTCAATGTCTGCCTCGGCAATCTGCTTTTTCTGGTCGGCTAAAGCTTTAAAACGCTCGAAGGCTTTATTGAGATCTTCTTCGGATAAATGATATCCAAGCTCTTCCAATTTTTTATTAAAAGCATGTCGACCAGAATGTTTTCCCAGAACTAAGACTTTTTCTTCACGTCCTATGAGTTTCGCATCCATGATTTCATAAGTGCTTTTTTCCTTCAAAACACCGTCCTGATGTATTCCTGATTCGTGGGCAAAGGCATTTTGACCCACTACTGCTTTATTGGGTTGGACTAACATGCCAGTAAGCTGGCTGACCAAACGACTAGTTCGATAAATTTCAGAATAGTTAATTCCAGTCTCAGTTTGATAGAAATCCTTACGAACATGTAAACCCATAACAATTTCTTCTAAGGAAGCATTTCCTGCTCGTTCTCCAATTCCATTGATGGTACATTCAATTTGGCTTGCACCACCCAACATTGCCGAAAGAGAATTGGAGACTGCTAAACCGAGATCATTATGACAGTGAATACTCACAATTACCTTTTCTATCCCATCAGTGTGCTGATAGAGATATTGAATGAGGGCTTTCATCTCTTCAGGGGTGGTATAACCAACCGTATCAGGTACATTTAGAACCATCGCACCAGCTTTTATTACTGCTGAATAAACTTGGCAAAGATAATCCCAGTCGGAACGGGTTGCATCTTCAGCTGAAAACTCAACTTCATCTACATAGTTCCGAGCACGCTTGACTGCCCAAACTGCTTGGTCAAGCGCTTGTTCGCGACTCATTCGAAGCTTGTATTTGAGATGGATATCAGAGGTAGCAATGAAAGTATGAATAGCAGGTCGCTCAGAAAAACGCACTGACTCCCAAGCGATATCAATGTCCTTTTCCCTGGAACGAGCCAGAGAACTGATGACTGGTCCTTTTACCTCTTGGGCTATGGTTTTTACGGCAAGCGCATCCCCAGGAGAAGCAATGGCAAAACCTGCCTCAATAACATCTACATTGAGACGGGCTAATTGTTTAGCAATTTCTAATTTTTCTTGAACGTTTAAAGATACTCCTGGGGATTGTTCCCCATCTCTTAGCGTGGTGTCAAGTATTCGAACTTTTTTCACGCTGATTCCCTCCCTGTTATTTTTTTAACCAGGGCATCATATCACGCAGCTGTTTTCCAACTTTTTCAATTGTGTGTTGAAAGTCCTTTTCTCTTAAAGCATGATACATTGGTCGATTAGCCTGGTTCTCTAAAATCCATTCCCGGGCAAAACTCCCGTCTTGTATTTCATTTAAAATCTTTTTCATTTCTTTTTTAGTTTCTTGATTAATGACTCTTGGTCCGCGGGTTAAATCGCCAAATTCAGCGGTATCACTCACGACCTGACGCATTAAGCTTAATCCTCCCTCGTAGACGAGATCAACAATCAGCTTCATCTCATGGAGACATTCAAAGTAGGCGACTTCGGGTTGATATCCAGCTTCCAAAAGGGTTTCAAAGCCGGCTTTTATTAATGCGGTTAAGCCTCCGCATAAAACCGCTTGTTCACCAAAGAGATCAGTTTCAGTTTCCTCTTTAAAGGTGGTTTCTAAAACTCCTGCTCGAGTGGCCCCAATTCCCCGAGCGTAAGCCAAGGCTAATTCTTTAGCATGGCCTGAAGAATTTTGGTGAACAGCGATCAAAGAGGGAACACCCTTTCCTTCTTGATACATTCTTCTTACTAAATCACCTGGGCCCTTGGGAGCAACCATGATAACATCGACCGATGGAGGCGGAACGATTTGATGAAAATGAATATTAAAACCATGGGAGAACATCAAAGCTTTCCCTGGGGAGAGGTTTTTTGCTATTGATTGTTGATATACCATTGGTTGAAATTGATCCGGTACTAACATTTGTATAATATCTCCTCTTTGAGCAGCTTCATCAGCATGAACCGGAGAGAAACCAACCTTTTTGGCTTTTTCATAACCGGGAGTACCCGGTAACTCAGCAATGATAACTTCAATTCCACTATCTCTTAGATTTTGACCTTGAGCGCTTCCCTGGCTTCCAAATCCAATAATTGCCACGGTTTTTCCATTCAATAATTCCAATTGAGCGTCCTTGTCATATAGAATTTGAGCCATAATATTGACCTCCTAAAGTATGGTTTTTTTAAAAATTTTAAGCATTATAAGGACTGACTTCCTCGAGCTAAGGCGATTTTACCCGTTCTAGTCATTTCAATAATTCCATATTTTTTCATGAGCTGTTCAAGGGCATCTATTTTGTCCGATGTTCCAGTAACTTCAATGAGAAGACTTTTTTCACTTACATCAATGATCCTCGCTCGAAAAATTTCAGCGGTTTGCACGATCTCACCACGAAGATTGGAGGGAGCATTTACCTTAATCAGTGAAAGCTCCCGATCAACATAACTCGTCTCAGTAAAATCACCAACTTTGATTACTTCAATTAATTTATAAAGCTGCTTGGTAATTTGTTCAAGAATGTCTTCATCACCTCGAACGACTAAGGTGATTCGAGAAACATCAGGGTCTTGGGTATGACCGACGGCAAGACTTTCAATATTATAACCCCGTCTGGCGAAAAGAGACGCCACTCGTGCCAGAACCCGTGGTTTATTCTCCACCAGAACCGATATAATATGTTGCATGGCATATCTCCTTATCAAAATTATTCCAAAATCATTTCGTCTAATGATTTTCCTGGGGGCACAAAAGGATACACATTCGTTTCTTTGCTGATATGACAATCAACAAGAACCGGGCGGTCTTTAACTTCCAAAGCCTTATGTATAGCTCGGTCGAGTTCCTCCTTGTTTTGAACAGGGATGCCTTCAGCACCAAAAGCTTGAGCAAGGTTAGCAAGATCAGGATTGATAATATGGGTTGATGAATAACGACAATTAAAAAAACACTCCTGCCATTGTCTTACCATGCCGAGATAATTATTGTTCAAAACGAATATTTTAAGAGGAAGACAATTGTTGACTGCGGTAACCAATTCTTGAATTTTCATCATAATACTTCCATCACCGCTAAAAAGAACAACAGTTTGGTCAGGGTTACCGATTTGAGCACCAATTGCTGCCGGAAGGCCAAATCCCATTGTTCCAAGACCACCTGAACTAGCCCACCTGCGAGGCCGATGGCAGAGAAAATATTTCGCTGCCCACATTTGATGCTGGCCGACATCGGTAACCAAAATCGCATCTCCATGGGTTGCCTGATAGACTGATTCGATAATAGTTTGGGCAATTAGTTCATTGTTAGCTGGTGGTTTTGGTATATATTCTTTTTTCCATATTTCAATTGTTTTTAACCAATTATCATGTTTTTTTGTCTCGGTTCTTTTGTTGAGTTCGTTAAGAATATTGCGAGCGTCACCAACAATTGGGATATGGATCTTGACATTTTTGCCTATTTCAGCTGGATCGATATCAATATGCACGATCTTAGCCTGTTTAGCAAAGGTAGCAGTATTACCGGTAACTCGATCATCAAAACGGGCACCAACTGCAATCAAAAGGTCACAATTCATAATTGCCTTGTTGGCATGGTAAGAACCGTGCATCCCAAGCCATCCTAATGATAGTCGATGATCCTCTGGAATGGCTCCTTTTGCCATAAGGGTATAGGTGACAGGAATATCGTTTTTTTCGGCAAGCTCAAGAAGAATTTCAGACGCTCCAGAGGCAATAACACCACCGCCAACATAAAGGAGCGGTTTTTTTGACTCTTTTATAGCTTGTGCTGCCATATTGATCTGGTTAATGTGCCCGCGATAAGTAGGTTTATATCCAGGAATATCTAATTTTTCTGGATAGCTAAATTCCATTTCAGCTATTTGAATATCTTTGGGGATATCAACCAAAACTGGTCCAGGACGACCGGTTGCAGCAATTAAGAAAGCTTCTCTTATAATTAATGGGAGCTCGTGGATTCTTTTTATTAAAAAGTTATGTTTGGTGATCGGCATGGTAATGCCAGTTGTATCAGCTTCCTGAAAAGCATCTTTTCCAATAAGGCGAGTTGGTACCTGTCCGGTGATAGCAACGATGGGAATCGAGTCCATATAGGCATTGGCTAAGCCAGTGACCAGATTCGTGGCTCCTGGTCC
>JAAYUT010000492.1 GCA_012517485.1 Candidatus Atribacter fermentans | reverse complement strand
TAAAGCGGAAGATTTTCTCCAATCGGCAAAAGAAACCCTGGAAGCGAGTTAATCAAAGTGAATATATTTGAAAAATTTCAAAGTGCCATTTCGAATGTCTTATCCAACAAACTCCGTTCTTTTCTAACTATGTTAGGAATAATTATTGGAGTAGCAGCAGTTATAACCATGGTCTCGGTTGGTCAAGGAATGCGAACGAATATTACCTCTCAAATTCAAAGTTTAGGGTCCAATCGTTTAACAGTGAGACCTGGATTTTCAAGAGTTCCTCCTGGGACAGGAGTTATGCAAAGAGGAGAAATGAATATATTTACTTATGACCATTACCTCGGATTACTCAATGCTCAAATTGGAGGAATAAAAGCTATCGGAGCTCAAGCTTCAACTAACAAAGTGATTACTTATGAAAAAGAATATACCCGAACAAGCATTATTGGAACGACACCAAATTATCCCGACCTTGAAAATTTTAAAACATCTATGGGACGTTTTTTTAGCCAATATGACTTGGATCATATGACTAGAGTTGTCGTTTTAGGTCAAACGGTTGCTGAAGACCTTTTTGGGAATGTTGACAGTTCAATCATTGGAAAAAAAGTAAAAATCGGAGATGTCAGTTTCACAATCATTGGAATAATGGAGAAAAAAACCAGTATGGGCATGGATCGTGGTGATCAAGTGTTTATTCCTATTACAACAGCGCAAAAAAGAATTACGGGAAATAAATACTTGCAAACAATAACTGTAGAAACCAAGACGATTGAAGATATGGATAGTGTAAGTGATTATTTAAATGCATATTTTTTGCGAAAGTTCGATAATGATCCGGATAAATTTGATATTATGAACTCCCAAGACATTTTAGATACCGTTACCAACGTCACCGGCAGCATTACTCTCTTTTTAGTTATTATTTCAGGAATCTCTCTATTAGTTGGTGGCATCGGTATCATGAATATTATGTTAGTTTCAGTAACCGAGCGGACTCGGGAGATAGGTTTACGAAAAGCGATCGGAGCGAAGACCACTGATATCCTCTCCCAGTTTATAATTGAAGCTTCAGTTTTGAGTCTTTCCGGTGGATTAATCGGAATAATTTTAGGAATACTTAGTTCTTTGATTGTTTCAAAAGTGTCCAGCTGGAGCACCACTATTTCCTGGCCTTCGATAATATATGCTCTTGGTATTTCCGTTGCCGTTGGACTATTTTTCGGAATATATCCAGCACGTCGTGCCAGTCAGCTCAACCCGATTACAGCTTTACGTTTTGAATAAAATCCGTTTTGAGTATATTAATAGAGAATTACAAGTTTTTAGAAAAAAACATTCATGCCACTTTCAGAGTATTTGATGAGGATGAGAAGAGTTGCTCGCTCACCCTGAACCTCTCCCACGAAGGGGCGAGGGAAAAAAGAATAAAAGAATTCGGAGTTCCTTCTCCCTTGATGGGAGAAGGTGAGGATGAGGGTGAAAGCCCATAATGATATCCTGGTTGGTTGCTTTCAAAAAGTTATCATAAATATTGCTCCTATATTTTCAGGATAGACCCTCATTCCACTTTTGTGGCACCAGTGAGGATGAAAATTCTATCTCAATCCGTCATTGCGAGGAGCGCCCTCTGCGACGTGGCAATCTCATTTCATACTTTTTTAAATAATGAAAAGATGAGATCCTCACGC
>JAAYUT010000491.1 GCA_012517485.1 Candidatus Atribacter fermentans | reverse complement strand
TTCAAGACAGGCACGCTTAGATTTTTTTGATCATTTTTCATTTATCACGGCATTTTGTTATCTTTTGTAGGGGCTTGATTTATCATGCCCGTGGGTTTTCAAGATAAAATTGAGATTATTTTAGGCAATCTTTTTTAATTCGATCTATTAACTCCGTAATTGTTGAAAAAACTTCAGCATGATGTTGAGCCAATAAATTGAATTTATTGATGGCTTGGCCATCGGTATAATCCCAATATTCATTCAGTGAATCTTGAAGGAAAAGGACCCTTTTCCCTCTTTCTTGGAGTGAGATTGCTAAATCCAAATTTTTCAGATTTCCTCGACCCCAATATCCGGGAGCTATAAAAATATAATCGGATTGAACCGCTAAATGTATAGCTTTTTGAAAGTTTTCATCGGATATAGGAGAAAAAGGCTTTTCGATAATAACTGGAATTCCTAATTTTGATGCCATTTCTTGGTCAGAGTCGAATTGGTTTACAATTCCTACACTGACTGAGAAACCAGCCTCAAGAAATTCTTTCATGAAATTACTTCCACTTCCTCCTCCACAGATAAGATGAATAGAGGCATTTAGAGATTCCAATTTCTTCATTATTCCCAATGGCATAAAAAAAGGTCGCAGAGAATTAGGATGAATTTCTTCTAAAAACTCAACATCAAATAATTTTTCAACTTGAGGTGCATGAAGTGAATTATCTACTAAACCATAGTGTACGATTTCCCCTTTTTTTAAAAAAAATACCTGATTACAAAATTGAGAAACCAAATTAACATCATGAAATACCCCTAATATAGTTATTCCCTTCTTTTGAAGTTGATAGAGAATTCGCATAATGTCGAGTTGATGAAGAATATCTAAGTGGCTGGTTGGTTCATCAAGTAGGAGAATATGAGGTTCCTGGGCTAAAGCACGTGCTATCATAACCCGCTGTTTTTCTCCACCGGATAATTCCCGAAAGGGGCGATTCATAAACTGCTGGGTGTTGGTAATTTGTAAAGCATGAAGAACAGCGTCAACATCTTGTTGGTTTTCTTTTTGCCATCGACGCCAGTGGGGAAATCTTCCCATCATGATGATATCGTAACACTCAAGGTCAAGGTTTAAATTCATTTCTTGAAAAACAACTGCAATTTCTTGAGACCAAATTTTACGAGAGAGTTTTTTGGAATTTTTCCCAGAAATAAAGATAGATCCATTGTCGGGCACGAGAAGCCCTGATAAGAGGTAAAGTAATGTACTCTTCCCTGAACCGTTTGGTCCTAAAATGCCGACAAAATCGCCTTTTTGGATGTTAAAAGAAATATCGTGAATAACCTGGCGATTTCCATATGAAAAGAAAAGGTTTTTTACCGAAAGAGAGTAGTTTACCACCCTTTCTTTTTCCTCCTTAAAAGATAGATAAAAAAGGGCGCACCCATTAAACTGGTTAGCACCCCAACCGGTAATTCAACCGGATGAAGAAGGGTGCGGGAAAAAATATCAGCCCAGAGTAAAACACTGCTTCCTAAAAGGAGAGATGCAGGAAGCAAATGACGGTGATCCTCACCAATGATGATTCGAATAATATGAGGGACAACTAA
>JAAYUT010000490.1 GCA_012517485.1 Candidatus Atribacter fermentans | reverse complement strand
GGACCCTTTCCGGATTTCCCACTTTGAAACTCCAGAAGCCTTTGGTATGTTTGCCTCGTATGAGGAAGCGGAGGAATACCTCGATGGTGTGCGTTCGAACATTGAGGTGGGATACCCAGAATTGACCATGCAGGGATCAGCCCAATATATGGATATTTTGAGCCTTGCTCTCAGCCAGGCTTTAGCGAAACAAAAAACTCCGCAAGAAGCCCTCGATTGGGCAGCCAGTGAATGGAATAAAATAACTGATAGTTTAGGAAGAGATATTCAGAAGCAATATTATCGATCATTGATCCAGAGCTGGAAAGATAACGGGTATTGGTTTGATTAGTTAAAACTTCAAACAAATAAGTCCACCCCGGGCTATAAGGAAATATCTAGGAGGTTTTTGATGTTCAACCATATGAGACAATGGGCAAACCGGAACATTGGAGGGCTGTTTCTTGCCCCGAGTTTTATAATCATTGTTTTGATTTGTGCATTTCCTCTCTTTTACAGCATTTTTATGAGCTTTCATTCTTGGGAATTAGCTTCTCCACTTCCCAAAAGATTTATTGGAGTCGAGAATTATCTCAACATCTTTCAAGACAGTCGTTTTTGGTTTTCGTTACTGCGCAGCATTTATATCGTAGGCCTTGGTGCCATCCTTCAAATGGTTTTAGGATTTTCTTTGGGAATTTTACTCAATCGTGAATTCAAGGGGAGAAACATTCTTACCAGTTTTTTCTTGATACCGGTTGTTATATCACCGGTAGTGGTTGCTTTTATGTGGAAAATGATTTATAGCGAGCAATATGGACCACTTAATTATATTTTGAATGTTGTATTCTCTTTAAAATCGGTACCTTGGCTTTCCAATACTACGGTCGCTCTCCTATCAATAGTCATTGCCAACTCATGGGAATGGTTCCCGCTTATACTCCTCGTTACCATGGGTGGATTACAAAACATTCCTGATGATTATATACATGCTGCTCAAATAGATGGCGCCTCAGGTTGGCAAATTACCCGCTGGATCATTATTCCCTTACTGGCTCCAGTACTATTGACTATTACTCTCATACGGGTGATTGAAGACTTCAAATTGTTCGATCTCATTTATGTTTTGACTCATGGAGGGCCGGGAATGTCAACTGAGACTTTGAATTATTTAACCTATTTGAAGGGATTTAAATTTTTCAGTTTTGGATATTCGTCGGCGCTTTCAATTTTGCAAATGATAGTAGTTATTGGGATAGCTGCTTTGTTAGTGAAAAAAATCCTAATCAAAGACTGATATCAAAAAGGGGAAAAATCATGAAAACATTCATGGCCAAGAAAAAAAAGATCAATACTTTTGTGGCATTTTTATTCATTGGGATTTTTTTATTGGTGACTCTTTTTCCCTTTTTTTGGATGATTTCAACATCTTTTAAAATAAAAGGGGAATTTTTCACCCGTCCTCCCATATTCATTCCAGATCGTTTCAATTTTGATGCTTATCGGGCTGCGCTCCGATCAGGAGGTCAGAAGGCCTTGATTGATAGTTTTATTATTGCTTTTATTTCCATGTGTATTGCGTTGATACTGGGTACGATGGGTGCCTATGGTTTAAGAGAATTGTTAAAAAAGGGGAAAAATTATGGATTTTGGATGCTGATCATTGAAATGATGCCTCCTATTGCAGTGGTTTTGCCATTATTTATTCTTTTCAAATACGTCCATTTACTTGATACCTATTTGGCACTCATTTTAGGGAATACCGTTTTTGTTCTCCCATTTGCGATCTGGCTTCTGTTAGGATTTTTGGAAGATATCCCAATACCCATCGAAGAAGCGGCACTGATCGATGGGTGTTCCAAGTTCCAGGTTTTTTCTCACATAATCATTCCCTTGTTGAGATCGGGATTAATCCCAGTAGCATTTTTCTCTTTCATTCTTCCCTGGAATGAATTTCTCATGGCTTTGGTTTTTTCTCGAACCAAAGTAACACCCCTTACTGTGGTGATTCCCAGTTTGGTGATGTCCGATACGGTTGCCTGGGAACAAGTAGCTGGTTTGAGTGTCATGGCAATTATTCCCCCAGTCATAGTGGCCATGATTTTCCAGCGCTATATTATTCGCGGTTTGACTTTTGGAGC